>PPEA01000859.1 GCA_002967005.1 Mycobacterium talmoniae | reverse complement strand
CAGCAGCGCGGTGTCGCGGCTGATCGCTGGCCCGGCGGCGAAGGTGCGCACGATCGGCCAGGGGGCTTGCACGGCACCGCGGGGGTCGAGGTCGAGCGCCTGCAACGTCTGCTGGTCCCATTGGATGCCGTACCGAACACCTTGCGGCGACACCCAATACAGGCTTTCGCGGGTGTCGGCGGTGGCGACACCGCTGGTCGTCGCGACGAGGTTGGCCGCGCCGGGCAACACCAGGGTCTGGTCGGCCTCCACCGAATCGGGTGCCCGGTCGTCGCGCACCAGCCTCACCAGCCGGGCGTCCATGCCCGTCGGCACCGGCAGCCCCCGCCCGGTGAGCACCGCGACCGCGGCTTGCGGATCGCTGGACTGTTTCTGCCAGCCGACACAGGTGACGGGGCTGGCGGTGGTGTCCACAAACTGCAGCCGGCCGCGCGGGTAGTAGTCCACGTCGAGCACGTCGACGACCGGGATATTTACTAGCTTGTCCGGGCCGACCAGCCGCGGGGTCGGGTAGCCCTGCGCGTCGGAGGTGCGCAGCAGGTCGGCGACGAAACTGGTGATCTGCTGCACGCCGCCCGGTAGCAGGACATAAAAGCCGCTGACAGCACCGTTGGCGTCCCGGGTCTGCAGAACGGTGCCGACGGTGGCGTCGCGCACCCAGACCGAGGGGGTGCCCTTCTCCGGGACCTGCGGAACCACAAGGGGTTCGGTGGCCGGCAGCGCATCGAAGAGGGCGTTGGAGATCGCGATCGGGCGCGTCACGCCCGGGTCGAGGCCCAGGTTGAAGGTCACCGACCGGTCGGTGGGGTCGATCGCCGACCGGTGACCGCCCCAGATGACGTAGGTCGCGTCCTTGTGCCGGGCGAGGATGGCCTGGGCGGGGCCCATCGGCGCGGCCCGGCCGAACACCGACAGCTCCCCGGCGATCGCGGTCACCGTCGCGCCGCCCCGCTGCCGGGGGCGGCCGCGGTGTCGCACACCGACCACGCCGACACCGACCCGGCGGTGACACCGAGATCATCTGGGACACCAGGTATTCCGATCATCGGACCGGTCGGATACTTGACGATTTCGCGGGCGGTCACCCAGGTCGGCCGGGCCGCGCTGCCGACCGCCAACCGCGCCGAGGTCAGGTTGAGCGCCGGATGCAGCCGTCCGTCGATCTTCGCGTACACCTGGCCGGTGTCGCGGTCGCCGACGATCGCCGCCTGGCCCACCAGCCCGGCGGGCTTCATCACGTGCAGCAGCGCCATCCAGCCGACACCGATCAGCACGAAGACCATCGACAGCACCAGCGCCGCCTGCTGTTTCCGGTCGTCGTGTTTCATCCGGACCGAGAATCGGGTGATCGCGGCCCGCAGCCGCCGGTTGTAGAACAGGTGGCCCGAGTTCTGGTCTCGGTTCGACAGGTTCAGCGGCACGGTCAGTATCCTTTCGGCGGACGACTGGAATCCGCTTGCTGCACCAGTGCAACAAGATTCGCACCGTCGGCGGTCACGCCGTAGCGCTGCATGACGTAGTTGATCGACGCGCAGATGTTGGCCACCGGGTCGTAGATGTTGGTCGAGGTGCCCGGCTGATGGTATTGGGCGAAGGTGGCCGGGAGGGTCTGGGTGAGGCCGCGGGCGTAGCCCAGCCGGTGGCCGTCGGGCTGGACCGGTCCGGGCCCGGTGGCCGGTTCGGACGCCACCGCCAGCGCCCGGCCCCCCGACTCGCGGGCGATCAGGGTTTCATAGCCGCGCAGCCAGCGCCGCCGCCGCGGCCGGGTCGTGACGTGCCAGCCGATCCAGCGC
>PPEA01000858.1 GCA_002967005.1 Mycobacterium talmoniae | reverse complement strand
GCCCGGCCGCAGCCGGTGGGCGTGGCGGCCCTGGACGTGCACCGTTGCGGCGCAACCCGGTCCGCTGCGCGTAGTAGCCCGAGCCTCGGGATGACACCGGTGCCACCCACCCGGAATCCCCTGCCGCCCTGTGGAATCCCGGTGGCTACGCCAACAACTCCTGGCCCCGCGTGGACGTGACGGTGCGTTAAGCCCGCAACAGGAAATCCAGTACCACGGACTGGAATGCGTCCTTGGCCTCGATCATGGTCCAGTGCCCGCAGTTGGGGAACACGTGAAACTCGGCGTTCGGGATGGTGCGCATCGGGAGCAGCGCCATGTCCAGCGGGCTGACCCGGTCGTCGCGGCCCCAGGTGATCAACGTCGGTGCCTGCACCCGGTGCATCATCGCCCACGGCGGCGGCCGTTTGGAGGCCTGCATCGCCTGCATCATCGCGGCGAACGTCTCTTTGCCGTACATTCGGCGGGCGGCGGCCAGCACCTGCGGATCGGTGGCCAACTGCCAACGCTCCTCGACGATTTCGTCGGTCAGCACCGCCGGGTCGTACACCATCGAGCGCAACCACCACATCAACGCGTCGCGGGTGGGGTTCTCGGTGAACTCCTGCAGCAGCCGGATGCCCTCCGGCGGTCCCGGCGTCAACAGGTTGGTGCCGATACCGCCGATGGTCACCAGCCGTCGCACCTGCTCGGGCTTCGCGATCGCGTAGTTGATCCCGACACCGCCGCCCATCGAGTTGCCGACGATGTCAAAGTTGCCCAGGCCCAACGCCTCGGTGAACTTCGCCAGCGCGTCGAACGCGGTGAGCATCGGGTGACCGCCGAAGTCGTCGCTGACCCCGTAGCCGGGGAATTCCAGGATCAGGCAGCGGAAATGCTCGGCGAACGCCGGCAGCACCCCCCGGAAGTTGCGCCACCCGGTCACCCCGATGCCGGAACCGTGCAGCATCACCAGCGGTGGCCCGTCCCCGGCCTCGTGATAGCGCAGCACCCCGGATTCGGTGGCGACCTCCCGGCGGGTCGCCTCAAAGCTCAACTCTGACGTCATGTGTCCCTACCTACTTCGCCGAGATCGACGTTTGCGCGGAAAGTACCGAGTACCCGGACACGTTAACGTCGATCTCGCGCGCGGGCGCGCCAGGCCGCCGCGGGCGCGCCAGGGTATCGGGGTCGGGATCCGCCCGGCGCTGGCGCCGCCGTCGTCGGCCAGCTCGGCGCCGGTGATATAGGAGGACGCGTCGGAGGCCAGGAACGCCACCACCTCGGCGACTTCCTGCGGGGTGCCCACCCGGGTGAGCGGCGCCCCCGGATGCCCGCCGGGGCCGCGCTGCACCGCCAGGTGCGCGACCATCGGGGTGTCGATCATGCCGGGGTGCACCGAGTTGACCCGAATCCCCAACGGGCCCAACTCGATCGCGGCGACCTTGGACATGCCGCGCAGCCCCCATTTCGACGCCCCGTAGGCGCTGTAGCCGGCCAGGCCCTGCAGGCCGGCCTGCGAGGACACGTTGATGATCGAGCCGCCGCCGGCCGCCGTCATCGGCGCGGTCACCGCCTTGGTCCCCAAAAACGGCCCGATCAGGTTGACCCGCAGCATGTCCTCGAAGCCGTCGACCTCCTGCTCGACCAGGGGGTGGACGTGGCAGATCGCGGCGTTGTTGACCAGCACGTCGACCCGCCCGTAGCCGGTGACGGCCTCCTCGACCACGGCCGCCCAGCCGTGCTCGTCGCCGACGTCGTGGCGGACAAAGCGGGCCCCGAGGTCGTCGGCGACCCGCCGGCCCTCGGCGACCA
>PPEA01000857.1 GCA_002967005.1 Mycobacterium talmoniae | reverse complement strand
CACCCCGGCCGCCCTGCTCGCGGTGGGCGCGATGCTGCTGCGCACCGACCCCGCACTCGGGCTCACCGGGCGGCACGCCACCTCGACGGTGTTGCGCGACGCCGGTTTTGCGTTCCAGTTCCCGACGCTCGAGGCTGCGCTGGCCGACCTGCTGTGACCGCGACCTCTTATGACCGCGAGCAGACGCAGATTCGCACAAATCGCACCCGGATCGTGCGAATCTGCGTCTGCTCGCCGCTCACACGGCAATCAGTCCAGGATGCGGCGGGCCACGTTGGTGGTGACCAGGTCGAGCAACTCGTCACCGCGGCCGGCCAGTATGGTGCGGATCGCGTACAGCGAGAAGCCCTTGGCCTGCTCCAGGGTGATCGCCGGCGGGATCGACAGTTCCTGCCGCGCGGTGACCACCTCGACCAGCGCCGGGCCGTCGTGGCTGAAGGCGGCGGCCAGCGCCGGTTCCAGGTCGGCGGGTTTCTCGACCCGGCGACCAAACATGCCCATGGCCGCGGCGACGGCCGCGAAGTTCGGATTGTCCAGTTCGGTGCCGAAGTTGACGATGCCGGCGGCCTTCATCTCCAACTCCACGAAGCTCAGCGAGGAGTTGTTGAACACGATCACCTTGACCGGCAGCCGGTTCTGCAGCAGGGTGGCCAGTTCCCCGAACAGCATGGTCAGCCCGCCGTCGCCGGCCAACGCGACGACCTGGCGGTCCCGGTCGGCGGTCTGCGCGCCGATCGCGTGCGGCAGCGCACCGGCCATGCTGCCGTGGTTGAACGATCCGATCAGCCGTCGCCGCCCGTTCATGCGCAGATAGCGCGACGCCCACACCACCGGGGAGCCGACGTCGACGGTGAACACCGCGTCCTCGGCGGCCAGCCGGTTTACCGCGGCCGCAACGTATTCCGGCCGGATCGGGGTGCGGCCCCGATCGTCGGCGGCCAGCGCGTCCAGGCCCCGACGGGTCTTGGCGTAGTGCGCCAGCGCCCGGTCCAGGTGAGTGCGGTCGTGCTTTTGGGTCAGCCGCGGGTGCAACGCGGCCGCGGTGTCGGCGACGGTACCGACCAGACCGAGGTCGATCGGGGTGCGTCGGCCCAGGTGCCGGCCGCGCACGTCGACCTGGATGATCGTCGCGGTGTCCGGGTAGAACTGCTGGTAGGGAAAGTCGGTGCCGAGCATCAGCAGCACGTCGGCCTCTTTGATCGCCTTGTACCCGGAGGCGAAGCCCAGCAGCCCGGTCATGCCGACGTCGTAGGGGTTGTCGTATTCGAGGTAGTCCTTCCCGCGCAGCGCATGCACGATCGGCGCGGCCAGCGTGCCGGCCAGCTGCATCACCTGCGGGTGCGCGCCCGCCGCCCCCGCACCGGCCAGGATGGTGACGGCGTTGGCCGCGTTCAGGATTCCCGCCGCACGGGCCAGCGCATGGTCGTCGGGGCGGCACACCGACACGGTCGGCGTCACCGGCCGTGCGGTCCAGCCCGAGTCGTCGAGGCGCGCGGAGAACACCTCGCCGGGGACGACGACCACGGCGACCCGGTTGTCCTCGACGGCGGCCCGCATCGCCAGGTGCAGGATGCGCGGCGCCATCTCCGGGGTGCTGATCAGCTCGCAGTACACGCTGCATTCGCGGAACAACTCTTGCGGGTGGGTCTCCTGGAAGTAGTCCGAGCCGATCTCGGCGCGCGGGATGTGCGCGGCGATCGCCAGCACCGGCACCCGGCTGCGCTGCGCGTCGAACAGGCCGTTGACCAGACGTGCAGGTTGCCCGGACCGCAGCTGCCCGCCGCACACCGCCAGC
>PPEA01000856.1 GCA_002967005.1 Mycobacterium talmoniae | reverse complement strand
CCTCGGCGACGGCGTTTGCCGGGCATAGCCGTCGTAGGTCGACGGCCCGGTGATCGATCCGGCGGCCACCGCGGCCAGCCAGGCCGCGTTTTTGGGGAGCGGTAGGCACCGGCGAAGCGTTCGAACCAGCTGTCGGAGACCGGCGTCGGCGCGGCGAGGGTCAGGGTGCCGGCGCTGGCCAGAATGTCGCAGCCGATGTCGTAGCGCAGGCCTGGGCCCCGGCTCAACTCGACCACCCCCAGGATGCCCGACCGGGACGTCAGGGTGAGCAGCACGGTCAGCGCCGAGCCGCTGGCCTTGGCGGTGGCCGACACCTGCGCGATCTCGTCGCCGCTGAACCACCGGAACAGGTCGACATCGTGCGACGCCGTGCTCAGGATGAGCTTTTCGGCGTCGAAGTCGTTGACCACCAACGGGTTACGGTGGCGCTGGGTGATCAGCACGGGGTCGCCGACCCGTCCGGACCGCAGCACGTCGTGCATCCGGCGGTAATCGTCGTCGTAGCGCCGCATGTAGCCGACCTGGACGAGCCGGCGGCCGTGGGCGTGTTCGGCGTCGACCAACCGCCGCGAATCATCGGCCGATGCGGTCAGCGGCTTCTCGCACAGCACGTAGATGCCCCGCGCGATGCAGGCGTCCACGATGCCGTGGTGGGTGTCGTCGGTGGTGGCGACCACCGCCGCGTCCACGCCGGCGGTGCGGGCGCAGTCCAGCGGGTCGTGGAAGACGGTCGCCGAGGGCACCCGCGCTCCGGCGCGGTCGGCGAACGGTGCATGCGCGTCGGCGACGGCGGTGATCTGCACCCGGGGCGCCAGGGCGGCGAACATCTCCAGGTGTTCCATGCCCATGTTGCCCAGCCCGATCAGGGCCAACCGGATCATGCGGGCACGTCCGTCCAGGCGCCGCTGCGCACCGAGGCGGCGACCGCGTCGTGAATCGTGGCCGCCCGCAACCCGTCACCGAACAGCGGCAACCCGTCGGGGGCCGCCCCGGTGCGGACCGCGTCATACACGTCGGCGACGAAGAGGTTGAAGCAGTCCTGATAACCCTGCGGATGCCCGCTGGGCAGCAACGAATACCGGGCGCTGCCCGCAGCCAAGGACTCGGTGTCGCGGGCCAGCACGCTGGTGGCCTGCAGCCCGCCGATGATGAGCTGGTCGGGGTGTTCCTGATCGAACTGCACGGCCGTCTCGGGGCCGTCGAAGGAGAACGACAGCTGGTTCTTGCGGCCCGGCGAGGTTTGGCTGACCACGACGCTGCCGACCGCGCCCCGGTCGGTGCGGAACATGACGACCGCACCGTCGTCGCGGCGGCCCAGCCCGGGCGCACTGGCCTCGGCCGCGCACACGGCGGTGATCCGTTGCCCGGTCACGAATTCCATCAGGTCACACCAGTGCGAGCCGATATCGGCGAACGTCATCGACACCCCGCTTTGCGCCGGGTCCGAACGCCACCCCGCCGGATCATGTTTGGCCATGTAGTCCTGCAGGTAGCCGCCGTGCATCAGCCACACCGGCGCATCGGCCAGCCGCGCCCGGGCTTCGCGCACCATCGGATAGAACCGGTAGATGAACGGCACCGCGGCCACCGCGGTGCTTTTCGCCGCCGCCTGCACCAGCGCCTGTGCGTCGGGCAGCGAGGTGGCCAAAGGCTTTTCGCAGATGACGTGTTTGCCCGCGGCCAGCGCGGCCGCGGTCTGCGCATAGTGCAGGGCGTTGGGGGTGCAGACGTGCACCACGTCGACGTCGTCGGCGCGAGGATCTCCTGGACGGTGGTCCGGGCGCTGCGCGCCGAGCCGGCG
>PPEA01000855.1 GCA_002967005.1 Mycobacterium talmoniae | reverse complement strand
CCACGGCGGGGCTGTACCGACGTTGGGATGCGCTGTGGGCCAAGCTGTCTGCCGCGTGCCAACCCGGGGTTCCGGCCAGCGACCTGTTGGACGCCTACCAAGCGGAGGCGTTGCCGCCGATGCGGTGGCCCGGGGCCTGGGCATGGGGTTCGACCCGCCGGTGGTGTCGGCGGACCTGCCGCAGACCGCCGCCGGCGAGCGGTTGGAACCCGGCATGGTGCTCGCCGTCACCGGCTACGTGTGGGAACACGGGGTGGGTGCGGTGTTCGGGCGCGAAGCGGTGCTGATCACCGACGACGGGCACGAGGTGTTGACCACCAGCCGTTCTGGGAGGGGAACTGAGATGGCCGGTTCGGACCGCCCGTCGCCGGAAGAGATCATCCTCTACCACAAGGATCCGGCCACCAAGATCGCAACGATCACGTTCAACCGGCCCGACTACCTCAACGCACCGACGTCGGCGGCCCGGTTGCGCTACGCCGACCTGCTGCGCGGCGCGAGCGTCGACAACGACGTCAAGGTGGTGGTGATCCGCGGGGTCGGCGACGATTTGGGCAGCGGCGCCGACCTGCCCGAGTTCATGGAGGGCGTCGACTCACCCGAGCTGCGGCTGGCCGAGCTGCGCCTAGACGGCGCCGACGTCAACTATCCACCCAAGGGCACCTTCCGCAACGGCGCCACCATCAGCGCCTGGTACGCCAACGTGCAGGCCGGCAACCGCCCGCTGCAAGAGCTCAAAAAGATCAGCATCGTGGAGGCCAAAGGCTATTGCTACGGCTGGCATTTCTACCAGGCCGCCGACGCCGACCTGGTGATCGCCAGCGACGACACGCTGTTCGGGCATCCGTCGTTCCGTTACTACGGGTGGGGTCCGCGGATGTGGACCTGGGTGCAGATGATGGGGTTGCGCAAGTTCTCCGAGATGGTGTTCACCGGGCGCCCATTCACCGCCGCCGACATGGAGAAATGCAACTTCCTCAACAAGGTGGTGCCGCGCGACCAACTCGAAGCCGAAGTCGACAAGTACGCGACGGCCTGCGCCCGCAACCGGCCGGTCGACACCGTGTTCATGCAAAAGATGTTCTTCGAGGTGTACAAGCAGCACCAGGGCGAGTACATGGGCAGCCTGCTGTCCGCGTTCTTCGAGTCGATGGGCAGCGGGGTGGCGCCCGACACCGACGACCTGATGCTCGATGCGGCCATCGACAGCGGACTGAACAACGCCGTCAAGGACAACGACAGCAGGTTTCCGCCCGACTTCCGGTTGAGCAAGTCCAGCCGGGACCAGGACGGCTAGCCGGTGGCACCGCTAGACGGTTTCACCGTCGTCGACCTGTCCAGCGGCATCGCGGGCGCCTACTGCACCAAGCTGCTCGCCGACGGAGGCGCGCAAGTCATCAAAGTTGAACCGCCGCAAGGCGACCCGCTGCGGCGCTGGTCGGCCTCCGGTGCGCCGATCACCGGCGACGGCGCCCTGTTCAGCTTCCTGGCCTGCTCCAAACACAGCGTGGTCGCCGACCCCGACGCCGACACCGCGTTCGTCGAGACGCTGCTGGCCGGGGCCGACGCCGTGGTGTGGTCGCGCGGGCCGGGCCTGCCCGAACGCGACGCCTTGGCCCCGGCGCAGATCCACCGCCGCCACCCGCACCTGACCGTCACCGCGATCACCCCGTTCGGGTTGGACGGGCCCTGGCGGGACCGACCGGCCACCGAGTTCACCCTGCAGGCCTGGTCGGGCGGCATCGTCGGGCTGGGCCGCGGAACACCGGATCGGGCACCGGTTTCGTCGGCGGCCAGGTCGGG
>PPEA01000854.1 GCA_002967005.1 Mycobacterium talmoniae | reverse complement strand
CTCCGCGGTGCGCTGCACCTCCTCGACCCGCCCGGCCAGGGCCCATGCGCAGCTCGTCGCGACCGCTGCCCACACGGTGGCCAGTGGCAGCGCATCCGAGGCGCACAGCGTCGGCCCGGCGTCGATCGCCGCGGCAACGTCGCCGGAAAAGAACGCAAACGACAACTCCAGGGCGGTGACCAGACCGCGCACCGGTTCGGAGACCACGCACGCCTGGGTGGCGGCCAACGCCTCCCGTGCCGGCTCCACCCGGCCGCAGACCCAGAACAGGTTGGCCGCCCGCTGACAGCCCCAGCGCACGCTCAGCAGCTCGTCGCCGGGATCGGGGGCGACGCCGCCGAGCACGGTCTCGGCCGCCTCACCGCGGCCCTGCCAACTCAGCGCGTCGGCCAGCACCAGCGCGGCCGCCACCCCGCCGCCGCGGTCATACGCGAACCGGGCTAATTCCTCGCCGTAACCGACGCTCGACATGGTCACCGCGGCGGCCGCCGCACCGGTGATGACGTCGAGGTCCGGGGGCAGGTCGCTGTGCATCATCAACTGGGCCAGCCGGATCTGGCCGCGCACATCGGGCAACCGGGAGCGCCGCCGACCCGCCCGCAGGTGGGTCTGAAGAGCTTGGGCCAGCACGCCGTTGAGCTGGCGGGTCCGCACCACGCCGGCCAGCCGGATGGCGGCTTCGCCCAGGACGGGATGATTCAGCCGCGCCACCGTGTCGGATCCGTCGGCGACCAACTGGATGAACCCGCGTCGTTCCAGGCGTGCCAGCGCCCGGTCATCGCAGAGTCCGCGCAGGATCTCCCAATCCAGCAGCTCCCCGACGGCCAGCATCTCGACCGCCTGCAGTTCCTCCGGGGCAAGGGAGCGCAACCGAAACTCGAGCAGGTCGTAGAGTTCGCGGTCGGCGTGCAACGGTCCGCGAAGCTGCCAGCCGTCCTCGGTGTGGACCAGGATCCCGCTCTCCCGACCGGCGCTCAACAGTCCCCGCAGCAGCAGCAGATTGCCCGCGGTGCGGTCGTAGAGTTCGGTGATCAAGCGGGGCTCGACGGTGTCGCCGAGCACGGCGCGGGCAAGTTCCCCGGTCTGCTCTCGGGTGAACGCCTCGATGCGCAGGTTGAGCAACAGCCGCTCTTTCAGCAGCGCCGTCACCGGGTCGGGCACCGCCTCGGCCGACCGGATCGCCACGATCAATCGGGTGCTGCCGCGGGCAGCGAGCCGGTGCACCAGCATGGCCGACAGCGGGTCCAGCAACTGGGCGTCGTCAACCACCAAAACCAGGTCGGGTTCCTGAGCCAGGGTGTCGTGCGCGGCCGCCAGCATCATGGCGGGTTCATGGGCCACCTCGACGTTCACCGAGCGCGAGAACGCCCCCAACGGCACCGTGCACCCGGTTTCGGTGCCCAACACAAACCGCACCGTCCGCCCGCCGGACTCGAGGGTGTGGGCAAGGGCGCGAGCCAGCGTCGATTTGCCGACCCCGCTGTCGCCGACCAACGCCACGCCGCAACGGTCGTCGCCGTCGTCCAGGGCGGTCAACGCCTTATGGAATACGTCGTCGCGCGCGACGATGGGCCAGCCGGGCCTCGAGTGGGCGGGATCTGCCTGCACCCAACCCCCAAAAGTGCTGGACGGCGCGTGTCGGTGGCAGTTTACGCCCGTGTGCAGGGCAAATGTGCGAAATGCGCGGCCGCACGAGTAGCGGATTACCTCTCTTTCGGCCGCCTGCTACGCGAGGTCGTACCGTGAACGGGTGAGGCGAAGCCGCGACCAGGACGCCTGCCCGGGCGCCCTGCAGACGCACCAG
>PPEA01000853.1 GCA_002967005.1 Mycobacterium talmoniae | reverse complement strand
CGTCCCAAACCTGCCGCAGCGCCGGAAGTTCGGTGGGCGCGGTCAGCTGACCGGCCAGCTCGTCGAGATAGCGGTGGCCGCGGAACTCCTCGACGCTGATCAGGCACTGCACCGACGCCGCGCGGAGCTGCGCGACCAGCTCGCGTGCGGTCAGCAGCGTGCTCAACGGCACCAGCACCGCACCGATGCGGGTCACCGCGAGCGCGACCTGCACCCAGCCGGGCCCCGTTGGGCATGATCAGCCCGACCCGGGTGCCTTGCCGACGCCGGCGTCGATCAGCACGGCCGCCAAGTCACGGCTGGTCGCCTCGAGTTCGGCATAGCCGAGCCGGGTGCCGGGATCGATCACCATCGGCTTGGCGCCGTGCGCGGCGGAGCGGGCTCGCACCAGCGCATCGATCGTCAGGGTGTCAGGCATCGAACACCTCGGCGAGCCGGCGCAGATCGACCTTGCCGCTGGACAACAGCGGGATTCGGTCGGCCGGCAGCGCGACGACGCGGCGCGGGATCTTGTAACTCGACAGCTCGGACTTCAGCCGGTCCCGCAGCCCGGCCGCATCCACATCGGAGTCTTCCAGCACGGCCGCCACCAGCTGCCCGCGCTGCGGGTCGGGGAGCCCCAGCACGTGGGCGGTCACCCCGCCGGTCACCTTGGCGATGGCCCGCTCCACCTCGGCCGGTGCCACGTTGGCGCCGGCCGTCTTGATCAGCGCCCCGCGTCGGCCGAGGAAGTAGTAGTAGCCGTCGGCGTCGGTGCGCACCAGATCACCGGTGTGAAACCAGCCGTCGGCGTCGAAACACTCCTCCCGGGCACGCTTGTGGTACCCCTGCATCAGATAGGCTCCGCGCACCCACAGCTCACCCGGCTGGCCGGGGCCGACCGGCGCCCCGCTGCCCGGGTCCACCACCGCGCACTCGAAACCCGGTGCCGGCGTGCCGAAGGAGCCGCGCCGGTGCGCGGGCTGGTCGGTCTCGTCCCCGCCGAGCAATACGACACTGCCGGTCTCGGTCATGCCGAGCATGTTGTGCCGCAGTTCGGGGTCGGCGGGCCGGGCGTCGGGCGCCATGATCGGATACAGGTTGCCGCGGCGCAGCGAGGACAGGTCGCGTCCCGGGAAGCTGGGGTGGTGGGCCAGCGCCGCCACCCCGGCCGCGAAACCGTTGCCGATCGTGGGTTTTTCGGCCTCCAGGAGATCCAGGGTGGCGCCGGGGTCCGCGGCGTTGGAACACACCAGGGTCGAGCCGGCCAGCAGCGTGGCCAGCAGCGCAAACGCCAAGCCGCCGACCCAAAAGAACGGCGAATTGCAAAACAACCGGTCCGCGGCGGTCAGACCGCGGATCTCGTTGAGGTTGCGCTGATGGCCGAGCAGCCCGGCGTGGGTGTGCACCACCCCCTTGGGGGCGCCGGTCGACCCCGACGTGTAGACGATCGCCAACGGGTCACCGCCGTCGATGTCGGCCTCCATCGCCGACAACAGCGCGGCGTCCACGGGCTCGGCGGGCGGCGCCGCCCCGTCGAACACCACATGGCGCAGCTGCGGCGCCGCGCCGCTGAAAAATCTGTGCCCCCGGACTCGATGTCGGCGTCGGTGAGCACCTCGGCCAGCCGCCGCCGGTAGTCGTGCGACCGGTAGCCGGACGCGGCCAGCAGAATCTGCACATCGCCGTGCACCAGCTGCTCCCGCACCTCGGCCGCGGTGGCGAAGGTGGGAAACGGGACCACCACCGCGCCGATGCGCGCCGCGGCCAGCATCCCGACGACAACCCCGCGCCGTTGGGGTACGAGCACCCCGATGCTGGCTGCCCTTGCCGGTGCCCAGCGCGAT
>PPEA01000852.1 GCA_002967005.1 Mycobacterium talmoniae | reverse complement strand
CCGCCGCGGCCCGCGCCCAACACGTGCGACAGGCGTTGCGATAGCCAGCGCTCCACCCCGGCGGGCGGGCACCAGCACCAGCTCCTCGGCGAACGGATCGGCCAGCGGGTCGCCAGCAACCTGGACAGCCCGTCGGCGAGCAGATCGGTGCGTTCGGCGCGGTGAACGTGCAGCGGCATCGAGGGCAACCCTATGACTTCGGCGGCAATCCTGGTTGGTGTGTCAGACCTCCATGCCACGGTGGTCACGAGCGGTCCCTGACAAAGGAGAGAAGTATGGCCGCCCGGATGCGTCGTTATCCCGCAGTCAAGGGCGGCGGTCGTGTGCCCTTCACACCGCAAAACCCGCCCGCGGTGACCGACGAGGCTCTCCAGCACATCCTTACTGGCCGACCCGTCGCAAAGGGCCGGTCCTGGTCGGGTGGGCATGGGCACGGTACGGGAAAGGGGAAATCGGAGTTTCCTGCTGGCTGGGACGCAGCGAAGATCAAGGTAGCGATCGAACAGGTGTTGATGGGTCCCGACGAAATCGAGCGCAAAGGCTCGACACTCTATTTTCGCGGTCGAGTATTCGGCCAGGAAGTTGAGGCTCGGGTTCGAGGCCGGAACGGGCCGCCGCAACTTTGGACGGCATACCCACTACCACCCAAAAACGTAGGATGAGAGTCATGAATGCCGAGGAACTCGCTGCCCGCCTGTCTGGCGCGATCGCACCACGCGATGCCATCATGCGGCGTCTCATCGACGTCGGCGAGCCGGTCGCGGCGATCATTGATCTGATGGAAAAGGCCGCAACCGAGCGTGTCGCTGTGCCGCCTGAACTGCTCGCAGAAGTCGAGCAAATGATTGGAGATGGCGACTTCGATGAGGTTGACGCCCGTAGCGTCAGCGAAGATGTCGCTGTTCTGCGTACCCGAGCAGTGAGCACCAGCTAAGCCGCGCGTGTCGTTGATGACTCTGCGTCCACCACGCGGTCTCCTCGAACTTTTGCCTGGTAGCCGCAGAGTCAACGCGCGGCATGGCCCGGCGGCCCGGTCCGATTCCCCGCGGTCCCGGCAAAATCGGCGCACCATAAGGGGGTGAGCAGCAGCTCACCCCGGCGCGTCCGAGTGAACCGGTAGGGATTCGGCAACGTGTCGTCTAATGACGGTTGTGTCAAAGGGAGGCACTGTCATGAGAATCCACCTCGCGCGTCGGGCCAAGGCCCTGGCGTTGGGATCAGCCGCCGCGGCACTGGTTTTCGGGCTGGCCGGCCCGCCGACGGCGGCCGCCGCCGATGAGCGCTTGCAGTTCACCGGCACCACCCTCGACGCGCGCCGTTCAACGGGGCCGCCTGCAGGGCAAACCCGCCGTGCTGTGGTTCTGGGCCCCGCAGTGCCCGTTCTGCAACCAGGAGGCGCCGTCGGTGAGCCAGGTCGCCGCCGCCAACCCCCGGGTCACCTTCGTCGGCGTGGCCGGACACTCCGACGTCGCCGCCGAGCAGGGCTTCGTGTCGAAGTACAACCTGAACTTCACCAACCTCAACGACGCCGACGGCTCCATCTGGGCCCGGTTCGGGGTGCCCTGGCAGCCGGCCTACGTGTTCGAACGCGCCGACGGCACCTCGTCCTTCGTCAACAACCCCACCTCGGCGATGCCCCAGCAGGAGCTCTCCGAGCGGGTCGCGGCGCTGACCTAGACCGGCGGCGGCGTGGACCAACACCTGCTGGGGTTGGCCTTCGGTGCCGGATTGGTCGCCGCCCTCAACCCGTGCGGGTTCGCGCTGCTGCCCGCCTACCTGGCGTTGGTGGTGCGCGGCGAACACACCAGCGGCCCGCGCGCGGTGGGGCG
>PPEA01000851.1 GCA_002967005.1 Mycobacterium talmoniae | reverse complement strand
CCAAATGCACCATGATCGCCGCGGCGAACATCAGCGCGGCCCAGTGGTGGATTTGGCGCATGAACAGCCCGCCGCGCACCTCAAAGGAGATGTCCAGCGCCGACTCGTAGGCCCGTGACATCTGCACCCCGCGCAGCGGCTGATACACCCCGTTGTAGGTGACCTCGGTCATCGACGGGTCGAAGAACAGCGTCAGATACACCCCGGACAGCAGCAACACGATGAAGCTGTACAGCGCGATCTCACCCAGCAGAAACGACCAGTGGGTGGGGAACACCTTGTTCAGTTGGCGCCGCACCGCCGCCGACGGGTGATAGCGCGAATCGATCGCGTCGCCTTGGGATCTCACACGTCCGCTCACGAGCACCACGTCCCTTGTCTCACCGACGGGTAGTAGTACGACCCAGCGTAGTACTACAGGGCGTCTGATGTATAGGGTTCGGCGCCAATTCGGCTGCCGGGCTTAGGTGAGTGGGGTGGGCGGGCCGTCATCGTCCGCGTCGCCGAGGAGGTCGAGTTGCATCCAGGCGACGTCGTGCCAGCGATCGAGTTTCCATCCCACCCGGCGGTAAAGGCCCGCCGGTGCGAAACCGAGGGAGCGATGAAAACTGGTGCTCGCCGGGTTGGGTTGGGTGATGCCCGCGAAGGCCCGCCGGTATCCGCGATGGGCGAGCCGGTGGAGTAGTTGGGCGTACAGTTCGCGGCCGCCGCCGGTGCGGTGATGGTCAGGCGCGAGGTAAATGCTTGTCGCGGTGGACCATTGATAGGCGGCGCGGGGATTGAAGGCGTGCGCGTAGGCGTAGCCGATGACGTCGCCGTGGCGTTCGAGCACGACCCACTCGTGGGTCTCGCGCGCTGCGGCAATTCGCGCCGCCATCTCGGCGGTGGTGGGTACTTCGGTTTCGAACGTGATGGCGGTGTCCTCCACGTACGGGCGGTAGATCGCGACGCAGGCGCGCGCATCCTCCGACGACGCCGGACGCACCAGGCTGTTTGTCGGCATGTCGGTTCCCTTCCCGTCCACCAACGGATCCGATGCCAGTGTGACCCGGTCGGGCGGGTCTGCGCCGAGACGGCGGGCCGCCGATGGCAGGCTGGCATGATGCCCGGATCGATCTGCGAGGTGCTGCCGGCCGCGGCCGCGCTGCTGGGGGTGCCCGACGCGGTCGACACGCTGGGGCTGAACCTCGGCGCGGTGCGTCGGGTCGCGGTGGTGCTGGTCGACGGGATGGGCTATCACCTGTTGCCCGAGCTGGCGCCCAGCGCGCCGCTGCTGGCCTCGGTGCTGGCCGGGGCCGCCGGCCGGCTGGACCAGCTGGAGTGCACCTTCCCGTCGACGACGCCGACCAGCCTGGTGTCACTGGGCACCGGGGCGGCGCCGGGCGAGCACGGCGTGCTGGGGTTCACGCTCAACATTCCGGGCACCGACCGGGTGCTCATCCACATCGCCTGGGCCGACGACCCGCCGCCGACGCACTGGCAGCCGGTGCCGACCTGGTTTCAGCGACTACGGCGCGCCGGGATCAGCGCTCGCGCCGTGTTGCCGGCACCGTTTATCGGCAGCGGTCTGACCGAAGCCGCCTACCGCGGCGCGGACTTTCGGGCGGCGGGCAAGGACGAGGACTACGCCGCCCGGCTTGCCGCGGAGCTGGCCGCCGCACCCGGTCTGGTCTACGGCTACACCGCGGCCCTGGACGCCGCCGCGCACGCCTTCGGCGTCGGGTCGCCGCAGTGGCACGCCGCGGCCGCGCACGTCGATGCGCTGCTGACCCGGCTGGTCGACACGCTGCCCGCCGATGCGGCGCTGCTGGTCACCGCCGGCCACGGCGGCCTCAATG
>PPEA01000850.1 GCA_002967005.1 Mycobacterium talmoniae | reverse complement strand
CATTGCGCTGCCCACCGACCGGCCCTACCCGCCGGTCGCCGACCAGCGCGGCGCCAGTGTGCCGGTGGACTGGCCGGCCGCCCTGCAGCAGAGCATCGCGGCGGCGGCCCGCGAGCATAACGCGACCAGCTTCATGGTCGTGCAGGCCGCCTTGGCGGTGTTGTTGGCCAAGCTCGCCGCCAGCAGCGATGTGGCGGTGGGGTTCCCGATCGCCGGGCGGCGTGATCCCGCGCTCGACGAGCTGGTCGGGTTCTTCGTCAACACCCTGGTGCTGCGGGTCGAGGTGGCCGGGGATCCCACCGTCGCCGAGCTGCTGGCCCAGGTGCGCCAGCGCAGCCTGGAGGCCTTCGAGCACCAAGACGTGCCCTTCGAGGTGCTGGTGGAACGGCTCAACCCGACCCGATCCCGGACGCATCACCCGTTGGTGCAGGTGATGCTGGCCTGGCAGAACTGGCACGGCGCCGACCCGGTGGCCGGGCTCGCCCTCGACGATCTGCAGGTCACGTCGCTGCCGGTGGACACCCACACCGCCCGAATGGATTTGGCGTTCTCGCTGACCGAACGCTTCACCGTGGCCGGTGAACCCGGCGGCATCGGCGGCGAGGTGGAGTTCCGCACCGATGTCTTCGACGCCGCCAGCATCGAAGCGCTGATCGGGCGGCTGCAGCAGGTGCTGGCGGTGATGACCGCCGACCCGACACGGCGGTTGTCGTCGATCGATCTGCTCGACGAGCACGAGCACGCCCGGCTGGATGAGATCGGAAATCGGGCAGTGCTGGTCCAACCCGCCGGCGTGCGGGCCTCGATTCCGGCGGTGTTCGCCGAGCAGGTCGCCCGGGCCCCCGAGGCGGTGGCGGTCACCTTCGGAGACCGGTCGCTGACCTACCGGCAGCTCGATGAGGCGGCGAATCGGTTGGCGCACCGGCTGGTTGAGCAGGGCGCCGGGCCGGGTGAGCGGGTGGCGCTGCTGTTTTTCCGGTCGACCGAGGCCGTGGTGGCGATCATGGCGGTCTTGAAGACCGGCGCGGCGTACCTGCCGATCGACCCGATGCACCCCGACGCGCGGATCGCGTTCATGCTGAACGACGCCGCGCCGATCGCGGCGCTGAGCACCGCGGAGTTGGCCGACCGGCTGCACGGGTGCGAGGTGGCGGTGACCGATGTCCACGACCCCCGCCTGGACGGCTACCCCGCCACGGCGTTGCCGACACCCGACCCGGGCAATACCGCCTACCTCATCTACACGTCGGGCACCACCGGCACCCCCAAGGGCGTGGCGGTCGCCCACCACAACGTGACCCGGCTCCTCGAGTCCTTGGACGCCGACGTGCCGCGCACCGGGGTGTGGACGCAATGCCATTCGCTGGCGTTTGACTACTCGGTGTGGGAGATCTTCGGCCCGCTGCTGGCTGGCGGCCGGGTGGTGGTGGTGCCGGAATCGGTGGCGCGCTCACCCGAAGAGTTGCACGCCCTGCTGGTCACCGAACGGGTCAATGTGTTGAGCCAAACCCCGGCGGCGTTTTATGCGCTGCAGTCGGTCGACGCGGTACGGCCCGAGCTGGGGGATCAGCTCAAACTTGAGACGGTGGTTTTCGGCGGGGAAGCCCTGGAACCGCAGCGCCTTCGGGTGTGGCTGGACCGCCACCCCGGGTTGCCCCGCCTGATCAATATGTATGGCATCACCGAGACCACGGTGCATGCCTCGTTCCGGCCGATCGGCGGCGGCGACACCGGCCACCGGGTCAGCCCCATCGGGGTGCCGTTGCCCCACCTCGCCTTTTTCGTGCTGGATCGGTGGCTGCGGCCGGTGCCGACCGGGGTGGTCGGCGAGCTGTATGTGGCCGGCGCGG
>PPEA01000085.1 GCA_002967005.1 Mycobacterium talmoniae | reverse complement strand
CGGGCCGCGCCGGCAGCCCTACGGTGTGGTGTTGGCCACCGGGGTGGCGCCGCGGCTGGCCCCGGCCACCGAGTTCGAGCCGGTGCCGCCGCTGAAGTTCGCCCAACTGGTCGGCTTCGTGTTTGCGGCCGCCGGCGTGGCCGGCTTTGCCACCGGCCTGCCGATCCTGGGGGTGGTCGCGACCGCGTTCGCGCTGGCCGCGGCCTTCCTCAACGCGGCCTTCGGGATTTGCCTGGGCTGCCAGCTCTACCCGCTCGTCGTCCATCTGCGGCCCCGCCGCCCCTCCCCGATTTCCACCTGAGCAACCGAAAGGATCCACAACATGGCTCGCTCCGACGTCCTGGTCACCACTGACTGGGCCGAGAGCAATCTCAACGCACCCAACACCGTGTTCGTCGAGGTCGACGAGGATGTCAGCGCCTACGACGGCGGTCACATCCCCGGTGCGGTCAAGCTGGACTGGCGCCAAGACCTGCAGGACGCGGTCAAGCGTGACGTCGTCGACGCCCAGCAGTTCTCCAAGCTGCTGTCCGACCGCGGCATCGCCAACGACGACACCGTCATCCTCTACGGCGGCAACAACAACTGGTTCGCCGCCTACGCGTACTGGTACTTCAAGCTCTACGGCCACGACAAGGTCAAGCTGCTCGACGGCGGCCGCAAGAAGTGGGAGCTGGACGGCCGCCCGCTGTCGACCGACAAGGTCACCCGTCCGGCCACCTCGTACGCCGCCAAGCCGCAGGACGGCACCATCCGGGCGTTCCGCGATGACGTGCTCGCCGCGATCGGCGCCAAGAACCTGGTCGACGTGCGCTCCCCGGACGAGTTCACCGGCAAGATCCTGGCGCCGGCGCACCTGCCGCAGGAGCAGAGCCAGCGGCGCGGTCACGTGCCCTCCGCGATCAACGTGCCGTGGAGCAAGGCCGCCAATGAGGATGGCACCTTCAAGTCCGACGAGGAGCTGACCAAGCTGTACGCCGACGCCGGCCTCGACGGGCAGAAGGAGACCATCGCCTATTGCCGGATCGGCGAGCGCTCGTCGCACACCTGGTTTGTGCTGCAGGAGCTGCTCGGGCACAAGAACGTCAAAAACTATGACGGCAGTTGGATGGAATACGGCTCCCTGGTGGGGGTCCCGATCGAGTTGGGAAGCTGACTATGTGCTCTGCACCTAAACAAGGACAAACGCTGCCGGCCGGCGTCGACCTGGAGAAGGAGACGGTGATCACCGGCCGGGTGGTGGACAGCAACGGCGGCCCGGTGGCCGGGGCGTTCGTGCGCCTGCTGGACTCCTCCGACGAGTTCACCGCCGAGGTGGTGGCCTCCGCGACCGGCGACTTCCGGTTCTTCGCCGCGCCGGGATCGTGGACGGTGCGGGCGCTGTCCTCGGCCGGCAACGGCGACGCCGTCGTCGCGCCGTCGGGTGCCGGCATCCACGAGGTCGACGTCAAGGTCGCCTAAGACGCCTTACCGAGGCTGGGGCGCCTCCCGGATGGGAGGTCCCCAGCTCGGTGCGTTTTGGGCCCCACCTCGGCCGCACATTAGACTCGTCGCCGTGGTGCTGTTCTTCGAAATCATGCTTGTCGGGGCCGTCGCGGTCATCACCTGGTTCGCGCTGTACGCGTTGTATCGGCTCATCGCCGACGAGTCGTGACCGGCGCCGGCGACGAGGCACAGGAGCGGCGCTCGGTAGCCGCCGACCAGGACAGCCCCGGGCCCGCGGCCCGCAATATCCCGGCCTTCGACGACCTGCCGGCCCCCGCCGACACCGCCAATCTGCGCGAGGGCGCCAACCTGCACGATGCCCTACTGGCACTGTTGCCGCTGGTCGGGGTGTGGCGCGGGGAAGGCGAGGGCCGCGGCGAGCACGGCGACTACCGGTTCGGCCAGCAGATCGTGGTGTCCCACGACGGCGGCGACTACCTGAACTGGGAAGCCCGGTCCTGGCGGCTGACCGACACCGGCGACTATCAGCAGCCGGGCCTGCGCGAGACCGGCTTTTGGCGCTTCGTCAACGACCCCGCCGACCCCAGCGAGTCGCAGGCCATCGAGCTGCTGTTGGCGCACTCGGAGGGCTACGTCGAGTTGTTCTACGGCCGGCCCCGCAACGCCTCCTCCTGGGAGCTGGTCACCGACGCGCTGGCCCGCAGCAAATCCGGCGTGCTGGTCGGCGGGGCCAAGCGGCTCTACGGCATCGTCGAAGGCGGTGACCTGGCCTACGTCGAGGAACGGGTGGACGCCGACGGCGGGCTGGTGCCGCACCTGTCGGCGCGGCTGCAGCGCTTCGCGGGCTGACATTCCGCGTTGACTCTGCGTCCACCAGGCAGTCTTCTCGACCTTTCGCCTGGTAGCCGCAGGGTCAACGGCCCCCCAACATGGCGCGACCCCCGAGCCGTAGTTCCTGGTTGGACAAGACCGGAGGCTCGGGGGTCGGGTGACTGCCGGGAATTCGCCAGCGCGCGCGGGTGATTCCCTGGCGCTGCTTAGCGGACAGCCACCTCACATGTCCAGAACGTACTCAATTTCGCGGACCACCTCCTTCCCTGTGTAGAGCCGAACCTACCTGCGCACCGGGACACCGACAACCGAATTTCACCGATCGCTGGCGATGGCGGCGTCCACCAGGCCGGCGAACTCCGCGGCCATCGGCGCCGACGGCAGCGGTCGGCCGTCCAGGGTGTGCACCCGGGCCGCCAGCGTCATGCTTGACACCAGCCAAACCCCTTGGGCGGCAACCAGGTCCGCGGGTGTGAGGGCGCGGTAGTCGCAGTCGTAGCCCTTGTCCCGGGCCACCTCGAACAGCGCCTGCTGGGTGGTGCCGCGCAGGATCGGATACCAGGGCGGCGGGGTGAGCAGCGCGGTGCGACCGTCGACGGCGGTGGCGATCACCACCGTCGAGCGCGGGCCTTCCAGGATGTAGCCGTCGGAGCTGACGAAGATCACATCGCCAGCCCCCTGCGTCGCGGCGTGCCGCAGCGCGGCCATGTTCACCGCATACGACAGGGTTTTGGCGCCGGCCAGCAGCCAGGGCAGCGCGTCGATGCCGGCGGCGGCCAGGCCGCGGTCCAAGGTAATCGCCGCCACCCCGTCGCGGCGGGCGGCCGCGACCCGCTCAGCGACCTCGGTGACCATCACATAGG
>PPEA01000849.1 GCA_002967005.1 Mycobacterium talmoniae | reverse complement strand
CGGGGTTGGACGAGGTGCGCGCGGTGGCCGCGGTCGATCACCGCGAAGGTGTCGGCGCCGGCGGAATCGCCTGGGCGATCTCGGAATTGGATCTGCAGCCGGTGTACCTCAACTTCGCCGAGAACGCGCACCTGATGGTCACCGGGCGCCGCGAATGCGGGCGCACCACCACGCTGGCCACCATCATGTCCGAGATCGGGCGGGTGTATGCGCCCGGCGCCAGCTCGGCGCCGACGCCGGGCGGGCCCTCGGCGCAGGTGTGGCTGGTCGATCCGCGTCGCCAGCTGCTGACCACGCTGGGACCGGACTATGTGGAGAAGTTCGCCTACAACATGGACGGCGTGGTGGCGATGATGGACGAGCTGGCCGCCACGCTGGCCCGTCGCGAACCGCCGCCGGGGCTGTCCGCCGAGGAGTTGCTGGCGCATTCCTGGTGGAGCGGACCGGAGATCTTCTTGATCATCGACGACATCCAGCAGTTCCCACCCGGGTTCGACTCCCCGCTGCACAAGGCCGCCCCCTGGGTGACCCGGGCCGCCGACGTCGGGCTGCACGTGATCGCCACCCGGACCTTCGGTGGGTGGTCCTCGGCGGGCAGCGACCCGCTGCTGCGGGCGCTGCACCAGGCCAACGCGCCGCTGCTGGTCATGGACGCCGACCCCGACGAGGGCTTCATCCGCGGCAAGATGAAGGGCGGCCCGCTGCCCCGCGGCCGCGGCCTGCTGATGGCCGAGGACACCGGGGTGTTCGTCCAGGTCGCCGCCACCGAGCTGCGTCCGGTGCCGGGGCGCGGGTAGTCCCCGCACCCCGGTACCGGGGCTCAGGCGGGTGCGACCTGGCACTCGCCTGAGCCGAGCCGCGCACGGAGGCGTCGCGGCTGCCAACACCCCTCAGCCCGCCGTACCCCAGCTGAGGTAGCCCCGGGAACGGTGGATATCGCCGTCACCGCGTGAGCCACCGGCATGGCACCGCAGCGGCGGTTGGCGAAGGCGTTGCCGCGCAAGAAGAGCGGGCCGATCACCACCCCACGACCGGATCGTGGTTTGGGCGCCGCGTGCACGGCGCTTAACCGAACGGTGGATGAACGGTCGCCGCTTTCGGATGAACAGTAGTTGTCCGCTAGTGAATTGTCGGCGTTGGGCGCGGCGTGTCCCGGACCGGCCGCTTAATCTCGCAGACGAGCAATCGTTCAAAGCCGAATGAGCCACGCTCAACGTTCTTAACACTGCCGGTCCGCGAGAGAAGAAGGGTGCGTTGCGATCTGTGGCCACACACCGCGCGTCGCGAAACCACCCGGCCCTCAGCAGCCGCAGTGGCGACCGACAACTATTGACCATGTGCGGCGGCGTTGACCGTCCGGGAGCCGAGCCGGCCGCCCGGGCGTCCGCGGCCGGCTGAGGAGGGGTGGAGTTGGATTTCGGGGCGTTACCGCCGGAGATCAACTCGGGTCGCATGTATACCGGGCCGGGTCCTGGTCCCATGCTGGCCGCCGCGGCGGCCTGGGATGGGTTGGCGGCCGAATTGCACGCGGCGGCGGCCGGCTACGGTTCGGTGATCGCGGAGCTGACCAGTGGGCCCTGGTCGGGGCCGGCGGCGGCGTCCATGACCGCCGCTGCCGCGCCCTATGTCGCCTGGATGCACGCCACCGCGCTGCAAGCCGAGGAGACCGCGACTCAGGCCAGGGCCGCGGTGGCGGCCTACGAAGCGGCCTTTGCGATGACGGTGCCCCCGCCGGTGATCGCGGCCAACCGGCTTCAGTTGATGACGTTGGTCGCGACCAACTTTTTCGGGCAGAACCACCCCCGCGATCGCGGCCACCGAGATCCACTACGCCGAAATGTGGGCCCAGG
>PPEA01000848.1 GCA_002967005.1 Mycobacterium talmoniae | reverse complement strand
AGTCCAGCCCGGCCAGCGCATCCTCGCGCACGCTGGCCGCGTTCTCCCCCACCCCGGCGGTGAACGCGATCGCGTCGACGCGGCCCAGCACCGCCAGGTAGGCGCCGACGTATTTGCGCAGGCGGTGAATGTAGACGTCGTAGGCCAGTTGGGCGGCCGCCGAACCCGCCGCGCCGTCCTCGATCAGGGCCCGCAATTCCCGGAAATCGTTGACCCCGCACAGCCCTTTCAGCCCGGAGCGCCGGTTGAGCAGCTCGTCGATCTCCTCGGCCTCCAGGCCGGCGGCACGCCGCAGGTGCATCAGCACACCGGGGTCGATGTCGCCGCTGCGAGTGCCCATCACCAGCCCCTCCAGCGGGGTCAGGCCCATCGAGGTTTCCACCGCCACCCCGCCGCGCACCGCCGACGCCGACGCCCCATTGCCCAAATGCAGCACGATGGTGTTCAGCTCGGACAGCGGCCGGCCCAGCACCTCGGCGACCCGCCCGGAGACGTATTCGTGTGAGGTGCCGTGGAATCCGTAGCGGCGGATGCCGTGCTCGGCCGCGACGGTGCGGTCGATCGCGTAGGTGGCCGCGGCGTCGGGCAGCGAATGGAAGAACCCGGTGTCGAACACCGCGACGTGCGGGACAGCGGGAAAGTCCTTGCGGGCCACCTTGATCCCGATCGCGTTCGCCGGATTGTGCAGCGGCGCCAGCTCGGCGAGCCGCTCGATCTCGGCCAGCGTGTCTTCGGTGATCAGCGTCGGCTGGTAAAACCGTTGGCCGCCGTGTACCACCCGGTGCCCGACCGCCTGGACCGCCGCCAGGTCCGCCCCGGAGTCGTCGAGCGCCTGGTAGGCGCGCTGCATGCCCTCGGCGTGGTCGGCGATGCCGCTGCCGGACTCGCCGATCTGCTCCACCAAACCGGAGGCCACCGCGGTGCCGGCCACCGGATCGACGAGCTGGAATTTGATCGACGACGATCCCGAGTTCAGCACCAGCACCGTCACGCCGCGCCTCCTTGGGCCTGAATCGCGGTGATCGCCACCGTGTTGACGATGTCGTCGACCAGCGCGCCCCGCGACAGGTCGTTGACCGGTTTGGCCAGGCCTTGCAGCACCGGCCCGATCGCGACGGCACCGGCGGTGCGCTGCACCGCCTTGTAGGTGTTGTTGCCGGTGTTGAGATCCGGGAACACCAACACCGTGGCGTTCCCGGCTACCGGCGAGCCGGGCATCTTGGCCGCGGCCACGCTGGGTTCCACCGCCGCGTCGTACTGCATCGGTCCGTCGGCGCGCAGGTCGGGCTGCCGCTGGTGCACCAGTTGTGTTGCCGCGCGGACCTTGTCGACATCGGCACCGGCGCCGGAGTCACCGGTGGAATACGACAGCAGCGCCACCCGCGGCTCGATGCCGAAGCGGGCGGCGGTCGCCGCCGAGGAGATCGCGATATCGGCCAACTGGTCGACGGTGGGGTCGGGCACCACCGCGCAGTCGCCGAACGCCAGCACCCGATCGGCCAGGCACATCAAAAACACGCTGGACACCGTGGAGACCCCGGGTGCGGTTTTGATGATCTCGAAGGACGGCCGGATGGTGTGCGCGGTGGTGTGCGCGGCGCCGGACACCATCCCGTCGGCGACCCCCAGGTGCACCATCATGGTGCCGAAATAGGAGATGTCGCGCATGATTTCGCGGCCACGCTCCTCCGAGATCCCCTTGTGGGCGCGCAGCCGGGCGTATTCGGCGCCGAACCGCTCCAGCATCCCGCTGCGGTCGGGGTCGAGCACCTGCGCGTCGGCGAGATCCACCCCGAGTTCCGCGCCGCGGCGCCGCACCGCCGTCTCGGCGACCAGGATGGTCAGGTCGAC
>PPEA01000847.1 GCA_002967005.1 Mycobacterium talmoniae | reverse complement strand
CACCGACGCGCCGTTCGGCGCCCTCGACCCGTGGGCGGCGATGCGCGCCGCCGTGCACCGCACCACCGACTCCGGCGCGGTGCTCGGACCCGACGAACGCATTCCGCCGATACGGGCGTTGCAGCTCTTTCTCGGTCATCCCGACGACCCCGGCCGACCGCGGGCCGTCGCGCCCGGGCAGCCCGGCGACCTGTGTGTGCTGAGCGTTCCCCCCGCCGAGGCGCTTCCCGACCTGGCCTCCGACATGGTGGCCGCCACCATCATGGGCGGCGCGGTCGTCAACCCGTGACCCGGTGAGCGTGCGGAAATACGGTGATTAGCCCGGCGTGTCGGCCGGGGACACGCACGCTCGCGGGGGAAGGAGCTCAGAACGGCAGGTCGCGGAAGGGGGCGTCGCGGTACGGGTCGGGCTCTTTGGGCAGGCCCAGCACCCGCTCGCCGATGATGTTGCGCTGAATCTGGTCGGTGCCCCCACCGATCGACGTGAAATACGCGTTGAGCGTCCTAAACGTCACCGCGTCACCGACCGGGTTGTCCGGACCGCACAGCATCGCCTCGGACCCGACGATCTCGGTCTCCACCCGGGCGGTCTCGTGCAGGATCCGCGACATCGCGATCTTGCCCAACGCCAGCAGGGTGGCGGCCTCCGCGCGGTCGCCGGTGGCCTTGGCCCGCTGGGTGTTCCAGCGGTTGACGGTGGCCAGCGCATCCACCCGGGCGATCTGCTGACGGATTGCGGCGTCGTCGAGCCGGCCCGCGTCGCGCGCCAACTCCACCAGCTCGTGCGGCTTTTCGTCCTGCAGCCGCCGGCTGTCCTTGGTGGTGCGGGCCAAATCGCCCATCAGCCGGCGTTCGTAGCCCAGCGCCACCTGCAGCACGCCCCACCCGCCGCCGGGCTCACCGACCCGGTTGGCGTCGGGCACCCGGGCGTTCTCCAGGAACACCTCGTTGAACTCCGATTCCCCGGTGATCTGGTGGATCGGGCGCACCTCGACCCCGGGTTGGCGCATCGGCAGCATGAAGAAGGTGATGCCCTGATGTTTGGGTACGTCCCAGTCGGTGCGCGCGACCAGCAGACCGTAGTCGGCGGTGGTGGCAAACGACGTCCACACCTTCTGCCCATTGATAACCCAGTCGTCGCCGTCGCGGTCGGCGCGGGTGCGCAGCCCGGCCAGATCCGACCCGGCGCCGGGTTCGCTGTAGAGCAGGCACCACTTGCTCTCGCCGCGCAGCGACGGCGGAATCAGCCGTCGCTGCTGTTCCTCCGAACCGCAGTCGTGCAGGGTGCAGGCGAACAGATTCGCCCGGTCGTGCCCGGCGCCCGGCGCCCCGGCGGCGTTGAATTCGGCGGCCACCAGCCGGGATTGCCGATCCGGCAGGCCGCGGCCGTATCGGTCCGGTTCCCAGCTGGGCACCGCCCAGCCGGCGTCGAGCACGGCCTGGGCGTAGCCGGCCCGGTCGACACCGGGGAACCAGTTGGCCGCCAACCAGTCCCGGACCTCGCTGCGGAGCTCGTCATCAGTCACGTGTCACGCTCCGATCTGCTGCAGGTAGCGCTCGCGGTGCCAGGACGGGCTACCCAGCAGCTGGGCGTCGCTGCGGGCGCGGCGCAGGTACAGGTGAGCCGGATGCTCCCAGGTGAACCCGATGCCGCCGTGCACCTGAATGTTGGTGGCCGCCACGAAGACGAAGGCATCCGAGCAATACGCCTGAGCCAGCGCCAGATCCGCCAGCCGTGACGGCGACTGCGCGGCGAACGCGGCCGCGACGAACCGGGCGGCCGAGGTGGCGGACTCGGCCTCCAGCAGCATGTCGGCGCACAGGTGTTTGACCGCCTGGAAGCTGCCGATC
>PPEA01000846.1 GCA_002967005.1 Mycobacterium talmoniae | reverse complement strand
CGCTGGCCGCCGCGGTGCGCACGGTGCTCGACGACCCGGCGGCGCGCAGTCCCGGGCGCGGCCGGCCGGGAGCGGCTCACCGCCGACTTCGACTGGCACACGGTGGCCGACGAAACCGCGCAGGTGTATCTGGCGGCCAAGCGCGCCGAGCGGGAACCGCTGCCGCGCCGGCCGATCGTCGAGCACGCGCTGCCGGATCGGTAGCGGTTAGCCCAGCAAATCCAGCACCGAGCTGAACCAGCTGGGGTCGAATCCTACTGCGGCGGCAATCGAGCCCAAGTCCAGGCCGCTCAGCAGCGACGGCATCGCCGGCGCCAGCCCCGACGCGAGCGCGGCCACCGCGGCCGGGGTGTTCACCGCGGGATACGTGGTGGCAAAATCCGACGCCGGCAGCACGCCCAGATCCACCAGCGCGTCGCTGACACCCTGGTAGGCGCCGGTGACCAGCTGGCCAAAGATGGTGAGCGGGTTGAAGTCCGGGGCGGGAACGCTCGGATACTCGGGCAGATAGACCCCGAGGCTATTGAGCAGCGGTTTGGCCAGTTGTTCGATGTCGGCCAGCGGGCTGAAGCCGGGCAGCAGCTGCGCCGGCGTCGGCACATCGGCGTAACCGTTGGGGTTGTATCCCAAATTGACCAGCACGGTCAGATCCGGCTGCAGCAGGTCGGCCAGCAGCTTTCCCACCAGCGGGATCGCCCGCAGCGGTTCGACCAGCGGCAGATCCTGGGTCGGAATCATGTAGTAGTGGGTGACCCCGTCGTAGCCCGGGGACGTGGCCAGCGGCACCGCGCTTTGGATCTGGGCGGCCGTGAGATTGGCATACTGGGTGTGCACGTAGAGCGCCCCCAGCAGCGCGTTGAGGTCGGCCACCACATTGAGCGGGTATTGCGGGAAATCGGCGGCGCCGTCGTATTGCCCGGTGTAGATGTCCGTCGGGTACGGGGTATCCGCGGGAGTCGCGCCGTAGAACGGGATCCCGAGGATCGGGATGTTGAACGCGAAGCGTTCGAAGATGCCGCCGTCGGGGTTGTCCAGGTCGCCGGTGAGCATGAACGACAGGTCCTCGGGGCTGGGTCGTTCGTCGGCGGGCAGCGCATCCAGGGCGTTCAGCTCCAGGCTGGCGATCACCGCGCTCTGCGAGTAGCCGAACACCAGGGTGTCGCTGCCCGCGGGCCGGTCCATGATCGCGTTGTTGAGAATCAATTCGCCCTGAGCCGCCGACTGATCGAGGGTCAGGCCGCTCAGGAACGGAATGTCGACGCCCTCGGGGGTGTACAACCCGAACGGGGTGTACCCGGCGAACAGCGGGTTGGATTGCAGGTAGGCCGCATCGATGGCGCTCACATAGCTGGGCGCCGGATCCGGGTTCAACGTGCCGCCCATGATGAACGCCAGGCCGTCGGTGGCGTCGTCGGCCGCCGCGGGTGCGGCCTGCAGCGTCGACATGCACACCGCGGCACCGACATTCGCCAACAACGCCGCACCCAGCCGGGCCAACCGATGTCGTGTCATGGCCACCTCCGAAGGTTGTCCAGCACCATACTCGCGATTTATTCAGTTGATTGATTTTTAAGCTAATGAAATGCTCACGCTATGGTCTGGCAGCGTTTCGCGGCCGCCGTGAGCGGGCGTCGTTCGTGGCTGCCGGCCGCCGCGGTCCTGGTGGTGGCCGGTGCGCTGCTGGGGTTCAGCGGCGGCAACGCCGCGGCCACCTCTTCGCCGGTGGCGCTGCCCAGCACCGCGCAGTCCGCCCGGGCCGCCGCCACGCTGGGCGAGTTCCCCGGCGGTGACCGGGCAGCGGCGATCCTGGTCACCACCCGCAGCGACGCGACGGTGCTGACGCCAGCGGATCTCAGCG
>PPEA01000845.1 GCA_002967005.1 Mycobacterium talmoniae | reverse complement strand
GCCGCCGCGGCCTCTTACCAGTCGGTGGTCTCGAGCCTGACCGGCCAATGGCTGGGCCCGTCGTCGATGGCCATGAGCACCGCGGCCGCACCCTATGTGGCCTGGATGAACGCCACCGCCGCGCAGGCCGAGCAAGCCGCCAGCCAGGCCAAGGCGGCGGCGACGGCCTATGAGACCGCGTTCGCGATGACGGTGCCCCCGCCGGTGATCGCCGCCAACCGTGCCCAACTGATGACGCTGATCGCGACCAACTTCCTGGGCCAAAACACCGCGGCGATTGCGGCCACCGAAGCCCAATACGGTGAAATGTGGGCGCAGGACACCGCCGCCATGTACGGCTACGCGGGCGGCGCGGCCGCGGCCGTCCGCGGGATCCGCGCACCGGCCGGGCCATCGTGTCGGCGACGCGGCGGCTGCTGACCCGCGACGGCTACGACCAGGTGTCGATCGAGGCGATCGCACGGGAGGCAAATGTCAGCCGCCCCACCGTGTATCGGCGTTGGCCGTCGAAGGCCCACGTGGTGTTCGACGCGGTCTTTGACGCCGCCGACGTCGGTGACGTGCTGGACAGCTCGGGGGAGTTCGAGGCCGACCTGCACCGTTTTGTGCGGGGGGTCTTCGAGTTCTGGCGGGATCCGGTGGTGGCCGCCGCGACGATGGGCATCCTGGCCGACCGGCACCGCGACCCGGAACTGCAGATCCGCACCCAGCAGTTGCTCGACCAGCAGACCCGCGCCGCGTTCGGGACGCTGGTCCGCGACGGCATCGCGCAACGGGCGGTGCATCCGGACCTCGACGTCGAGATGGCCTACGACGTGCTGGTGGGCACCACTTTTTACATCGCCCACGTCCTGGACCCCGACGGCATCGACGATGCGGTCGACCGCCTCTGCGCACTGCTGCTGCAGGGAGCCGTGCCACGAAGGAAGGAACAGCGATGACCGACACCCCAACGGATTCCGACCTGTCGCGCGCGTTCGGCGACTTGCTCGACGAGGTCCGCGCGGTCGAGCAGCGGCTGCTGGGCGCCGACCCGCCGCTCGATGAGGCCGACCTGCTCGACGGCTACCGGCTGGCGTTCAGCCTGCTGCGGGTCGCCGTCGACGCCTACGTCTGGGGCGAGGCCGACAAACCGATCCTGGTCGACGTGATCGGCCCGTATCTGAAGTGGGGCGGGGACAACTCGGACGCCTTCTACCAACTGGCGCCCATCGACCCGCAGCGCAGCTACCGGGTGACCGGTAACCGCGGCGACGCGGTCTACCTGTCGATGACCGTCTACGGTGGTCCCGACGACGGTCGCTACAGCGACCGGATCATCGCAACGATCAACGACCGCGACCTGGAATTCGACGACGAGGGAAACTTCGCGTTCACCATTAGCGCCGACCCGCAGCCGGGCGGGTGGCTCAAGCTGGAGCCCGACGCGGTGTTCATCCTCACCCGCGACTACCTGACCGCACCCGGCACGGATCGCCGGCCCCGGTGGAAGATCGAGGCGCTCGACCCGCCGACCCGGCGGCACGACAGCCGCGCCGATCTGACCCGGCGGCTGCGGGCCGCGCGGACCTGGGTGCGCGAACAGTGCGCGATGGTGCCCATCCGCCTGGAGCCGCCCAACGAAATCCAGGAGCCCTACCCGGTGCCCAGCCGCACCGTCGGGTGGGCGGCCGGCGACGCCGCCTACGCGATGGGCTCCTATCGGTTGGAACCGCAGCAGGCGCTGATCATCGAGGGCAGCTCGCCGCCGTGCGTGTTCTGGAACCTGTGCCTGTGGAACCCGTTCCTGCACACCTACGACTACACCCGGGAACGGTCACGATCAACGGCGCGCAGGTGAGCTACGAACCGGACGGGTCGTGGCAGATCGTCGT
>PPEA01000844.1 GCA_002967005.1 Mycobacterium talmoniae | reverse complement strand
GTTCACCACCGGCAGCCGCTCGATGTCCAGTCGGCGCAGGTTGGCGTCCACCTGGGCGCGCAACTGCTCGGGCCGCTGGGCGAGCACTAGCCCGTGTGCCCGTCGTGCACGGCGCCGACCTTGCTGACCAGCACCAGCTGCTCCGGGTAGGGGTGCAGCGCTTCACGGATCAGGCCGTTGACCACGCCGTCGCCGTAGAACTCCGCGGTGTCGATGTGGTTGACGCCCAGCTCGATCGCGCGGCGCAGCACGGTCAGCGCCGCCTGCCGGTCGGTGTGTTCCAGCTGCATGGCGCCGTAGCCGACGCGGGCCACGGTGTGGCCGGCCAGCTGACCGGTCCTGAAGTCCATCACTGGTGCGCTCCCGTCGTAGCATGTTCGTCAGTGATGCGGAGGATCCTCCGCATCAACACCGTAGCAGAAGCGGAGGTCCCTCCGGATATGGTTCGGGAGCGTGCGACGCGCGGCGCAACCGCGAACGGCTCATCGAGGCCGCCGTCGCGGCGTTCTCCGGCGGGCAAGACACCGTGGCCCTGGAGGCCATCGCGCGCGACGCCGGCGTCGGTATCGGCACGCTGTACCGGAACTTCCCGTCCCGTGAGGCGCTGGTCGAGGCGGTGTACCGCAGCGAGCTGGCCCGGCTGTGCGACGGCGCCGGCGACCTGGTCGCGACGCTGGCACCCGATCGCGCGCTGCGGCACCTGGATGGGGCGGCTACCTGGAGTTCGTGGCGACCAAGCGCGGGATGGCCGAGGCGCTGCGCGCGGTGATCGCCGCCCGGGCGATCACGTCGCTGCAGACCCGGGAACGGCTCAACGCCGCGATCCAGACCCTGCTCGACGCCGGGGCCGCGGCCGGGCAGCCTGCGCGCCCACGTGCCGGCCGACGACGTCACCGCCAGCCTGGTCGGTGTCGTGCTGGCCGCCGGTGCCCCGGATCAGCGCGAGCAGGCCAACCGGCTGCTGGATCTGCTCGTTGACGGGTTACGGGCCCGGGACGGACAGGGGGCGCGGCGGTGACGGCTCCGGCACGCATTGGGCCCGCCGCGACCACTGAGCATGGAATTTGGCTATAAGTATGGCTAAACCAGGGCTATTATCGGGATATGCGCTGCGTACCGCTGGGTGAGGCCAAAGACAAGCTCTCCGCTCTTGTCGACGACGCCGAATTGACGCACGACATCATCACGATCACCAAGCACGGCCGTCCGGCCGCGGTGCTGATGTCGGCGGACGACCTGGAATCGTTGCAGGAGACCGTCTATTGGCTCTCCCGGCCGGGGATCCTGTCCGACATTGCTCAAGGGGAGCGCGAATACGCCGAGGGGGCGACCGCCAGTGGTGAGGAGCTCCGCGAGCAATTTGGATTACCGCCACGGTGACTCCTCCGGCGGGTCGGTACCGCATCGAGGTCGACGCATCCGCGCAGCGCGATCTGGCACGACTCCCGCCCAAGATCGCCACGGCCATCGTGGAGTTCGTCACCGGCGCCCTCGCGGATAATCCGCACCGGCTCAGCAAGCCCCTGCGCGCCGAACTGGCGTCGTACCGCAGCGCCCGCCGTGGCGACTACCGGGTTCTGGTCCGCATCGACGACGATCACCACGTCGTGCTCGTCGTCGCTATCACGCATCGGGCGCACGTCTACCGGCCGCGCTGACCGGGGCGCCCTGCGCGACGCAACCCCGCCCGGCTCACCGCCGGTCACCGTGGTTCCAATACGGTTGCTCGGTGAGTGTTTTCGCAACCGCGACCGGCATCGGCTCCTGGCCCGGCACGTCGCCTCGGCAGGCCGCCGAAATCGTCGTCGGTGAGCTGGCCGGCACGCTGGCCCACCTGGTCGAGGTGCCCGCCCTCGGGGTGGGCGCCGACCTGAT
>PPEA01000843.1 GCA_002967005.1 Mycobacterium talmoniae | reverse complement strand
ACCCTGCTGCGAGGCCAACCGCGATCCGCAGACCCGCAGCAGCGCCCCGGCCGCCGGTGCACCGCACCCACGTGCGGATGCTGCTGGCCACCGCGGGCAGCACCGGCGACCTGGACGCCCAGGCCGACGCGCTGCTGGCGCTGCTGGATGTCGACTACGTCGAGCATCGGCTGACCGAGCCCGGCCAGACCCTGGAGGCGCTGGGCGACGCGTGGGAGAGCTTGGCGCGCAAGCTCTGCGGGCGATGAGCTGGATCCTGCACGTCGACTTGGACCAGTTCCTGGCGTCGGTGGAGCTGCGCCGCCATCCCGAACTGGCCGGGCGGCCGGTGATCGTCGGCGGCAACGGCGATCCCACCGAAGCTCGCAAGGTGGTCACCTGCGCGTCGTATCAGGCCCGCGAGTTCGGGGTACACGCCGGGATGCCGCTGCGCAGCGCCGCCCGCCGCTGCCCCGACGCGACGTTTCTGCCGTCGGATCCGGCCGCCTACGACGAGGCCTCCGAGCAGGTGATGGGCCTGCTGCGCGACCTGGGTCACCCGGTGGAGGTGTGGGGTTGGGATGAGGCGTTTATCGGCGCCGAGGTGGCCGACCCGCTGGCGTTGGCCGAACAGATCCGCACCGTGGTCGCCGCCGAGACCGGGCTGGACTGCTCGGTGGGGATCAGCGACAACAAACAGCGCGCCAAGGTCGCCACCGGGTTCGCCAAACCGGCCGGGGTCTACCAGCTCACCGACGCCAACTGGATGGCGGTGATGGGTGAACGCCCGGTCGACGCGCTGTGGGGCGTGGGTACCCAGACCACGAAACGCCTTGCCACCCTGGAGATCAGCACGGTGCGGCAGCTGGCGCACACCGACGCCGAACTGCTCACCGCGACGTTCGGGCCACGCACCGGGCTGTGGCTGCTGCTGCTCGCCAAGGGCGGCGGCGATGACGAGGTGCGCACCGAGCCGTGGATACCGCGCTCACGCAGCCACGTCGTCACCTTCCCACGCGACCTGACGGATCCGGCCGAAATGCGCGCGGCCGTCACCGAATTGGCGCACCGTACGCTGGCCGAGGTGGTGGCCCAGGCGCGGATCGTCACCCGGGTCGCGGTCACCGTGCGCACCACCACCTTCTACACCCGCACCAAGATCCGCAAACTGGAAGCGCCCAGCACCGATGCCGCCACTATCACCGCCACCGCCGTGCAGGTGCTCGAGCTGTTCGACCTGGATCGCCCGGTCCGGCTGCTCGGGGTGCGCCTGGAGCTGGCCATGCCGCCGGCTGTCGCCCCGGCCCGATAGCCTGCGGGCATGTTGTCCACGGTGGCGGTGCGCGGCTACCGGTCGCCTGCGCGAGGTGGTGCTGCCGCTGGGGCGGCTGACCGTCGTCACCGGCGCCAACGGCACCGGCAAATCCTCGCTGTACCGGGCGTTGCGGCTGCTGGCCGACTGCGGCGCCGGCCAGGTGATCGGCTCGCTGGCCCGCGAAGGCGGCCTGGAGTCGGTGTTGTGGGCCGGACCCGAGCAACTGCGCGGTGCCCGGCGCACCGGAACCAGCCAGGGCACCACGCGCACCCGACCGGTGTCGCTGGAATTGGGTTTCGCCGCCGACGATTTCGGCTATCTGGTGGATCTGGGTCTCCCGCAGAGTCCCGGCATGCCGGCTGCCGGCATCGAGTCGGCGTTCGTGCGCGATCCGGAGATCAAACGCGAGGCGGTGTTCGCCGGTCCGGTGTTGCGGCGCGCCTCCACCCTGGTGCGCCGCACCCGCGGTGTCGCCGAAGCCAGCGGCGACACCGGCTTCGAGCAGCTGGCCCGCTGCCTGCCGACCTACCGCAGCGTGTTGGCCGAATTCGCCCAACCGGGCGCGCACCCGGAGCTGTCGGCG
>PPEA01000842.1 GCA_002967005.1 Mycobacterium talmoniae | reverse complement strand
CGTCGACCCACCGGGCGCCGTGCAACGCCGACGCCGCGACACCGGCGATCACGCCGCGGCGTCGGGTGCGCAACCAGGCGCCCACCGTCCGGTCGCGCAGCGACGGCTCCTGCTGCCGCGGGATATACACGCCGCGGAAAATCGGCCGGCACCGGCGGCGCAGGTCGTTGTCGGTGAGCAGGCCGGCTTCAATGGCTTCACTGCCAACAAACACTTCCCCCATGGCGGCATGATGCCCACCGGCACCGACAACCCCGCCGAGATCGACGTTTGCGGGCGCCCCACCCGCACTTTGGCCCGGAAACGTCGATCTCGGCGGGCCGGAGTGCTAGCCAGGTCGATCACCTCGTACGCCGCTTGTACACACGCCAGACTGGGCTGCTTCGACGAACCGGCGCAGTATCGCGGTGCGGGCATGCGGCAAAAAGGCCAGCATGACCGGGCTTTGGGGTGCTCGCCGCAACGGGATGAACCGCACCCCGGGGTGAACGTTGCGCCGCATGGCCACATCGGGGATGACGCCGATGCCGCGGTCGGCGGCGACCGATTCCAGCCACTCGTCGAAATTCGTCGTCTCCACAATGGTTTTCGGCCCCTCGTCGGCCGGCCACGACCACGGTCCGGTGGTGCCGCTGGCGGTGTTGACGACCAGCGGCCATTGCGGCACCTCGGCCCAGTCCAACTCCGACCGGTCCGCCAGCGGCGAGTGCACCGAACAGACCGCGACCCGCGACTCAGTGAACAGCGGCACCACCCGCACGGCGGTGGACGCCACCCGTCCCCGCACCACGGCAACGTCGACTCGTCCTTGTTGCACGGCGGCCACCGCATCGTCGGTGCGGACCAGAGTCACCGTCGTCCCGGTGTCCTGCTCGAATCGCGCCACCGTGTGCTGGGCCCACGGGTCGGGCAGCAGCCAGGAGAACCCGAGCCGCAGGCTGGACTGCCGGCGCACCGCGGCGACCCCGCGCTGCAGCTCGGCGAGGATCCGCTCGACATGCGCGAAGAAGTCCTGGCCCACCGCGGTCACCGCGACCTGGCGGGAACTGCGGTCCAGCAGCGTGGCCCCCAGCGCCTTTTCCAGCTGCTGAATCGTGCGGCTCAGCGCCGGTTGGGTGATGGCGAGTTCGTCGGCGGCGCGGGTGAACGACTTGAGTCGAGCCACCGCCTCGAACGCCCGCAGGTGGCGAAGCTCGATCCGATCCCCGCTCATGCCTGGCAAGCATAGATCCTCGACAGCAGGCATTTCACCGTCGCGATTTCCCGGCCTAGCGTCGAAAGCACGACGGGCTCACCCCGGCCCGTCGCCGAGACTGGGAGAACAACCGATGCCGCTGATCTACGTCGATCTCATTGAGGGCCGCACACCCGCCGAGGTCCAAGCCGTGCTGGACACCATCCATGAGGCCGTCCTGGAGGCGTTCGCGGTGCCCCCGCGGGACCGCTACCAGGTGGTCCGCACGCACCGGGCCGACGAGGTCGTCGCGTTGGACACCGGCCTGGGTATCACCCGCTCGGCGCGGCTGGTGATCGTGCACATGATCAGCCGCCGACGCCCCCGCGCGCAGAAGCAGCGGTTCTATGACCTGCTGGCCGGCAAGCTTGCCGACCGGTGCGGCCTGGACCCCGCCGATCTGATCGTTTCGGTCACCGAAAACGGCGATGAGGACTGGTCGTTCGGCCACGGTCGGGCCCAGTTTCTCACCGGAGAACTCCAGGGGGCGTAGCGGTGTCGCTGAGCAACCGACTCACCGACTTCTTCGGTATCGAACACCCGATCGTGTTGGCGCCGATGGCCGAGATCTCCGGTGGCCGACTGGCCGCGGCGGTCACCCGGGCCGGCGGTCTCGGCCTGCTCGGCGGCGGCTACGGCGACGAGGA
>PPEA01000841.1 GCA_002967005.1 Mycobacterium talmoniae | reverse complement strand
GGCCTGCGGCGTCGCGCCGACGATGGTGCCCCGCTGGCCGGGGGCCAGCTGGGCGAGCACCATCGCCGAACCCGGTTGCTGCGGCGAGCGCCGCGTCGCCCTGCGCATGGACCTGCCCTAACGTTAGATCGCCTTACCGATGTAAGGTACACCTAACTTCGGGGGTCGTCACCCGGCATTGGCGGCGCCCCTCGGCCGCACCGAGATCGACGTTTTCGTGCAAAAGTTCGAGTGCGGCGCTCCGAAACGTCGATCTCGACGCACGCGGGGCAGCCGCCCCACGGGCGGTTACCGCCCCGACGGCGCTCAGCGGGTGACCGCGGGCTCGGCGGGCTCCTCGATGGCGTCGGCCCGCGCCCGGTGCCGACGATGGCTGCGCACCTCGTAGACCAGCAGCGCGACCCCCGACGGCGGCCGTGCACAGCGTCACCAAAAACAGCAGCGGGCTCACATCGCCGGTCAGCGCATTGCCGAGGACCACCACCGCGGCGGTGCCGGGCAGCAGGCCGACCAAAGTGGCCAGCGTGTAGGGCAGGGTGCGCACCGCCGACGCACCGGCCGCGTAGTTGAGCACCGCGAACGGCACCGCGGGATCATCCGCAGCGACAAAATCGCCGGCCAGCCGCGCTGGCGCAGCCGGTCGTCGAGCGAATCGACGCGCGGGTGGCGCAGCACCCGGCTGAACTGCCAGCCCACCGCCCGCACCAGCAGCAGTGCGATCACCGCGCTGGCCGCGCTGGCGACCACCGCTAGCGTCACGCCCAGCACCGGCCCGAACAGCAACCCGGCGGCCAGGGTGAACACGGTGCGGGGAAACGGAAACACGGTGACCACGATGTGCGCGGCCAAAAACGCCAACGGAAACCACGGCCCCACCGAGGTCGCCCAGTCCCGCACCTGCACCGCCGTGGGCACCGGCACCAGCAGCGCCACCGCCACCAGGACCACGATCCCGCCCACCGTGGCCAGGATCCGGCGGCGGGGGGAGTTGACGGACCGTCGCGACGGCCGCAGGCCACACGCCGCGCAGCGGCTGGGGGAGGCGGGACGTCACGGGCTCCAGGTTACGGGCCCAGGGTGAACAACTTGCGTCACGTGCGTGGAGTTTCGTGCCCCGGCGCCCCTCGCCCCGCACCCGCCGAGAGCCATCATTTAGCCTGGTTAACACGTGTCGGGTAGCACTGGAGCCGCTACTCGCGAGTAACAACAGGAGCCGCCGGTGTCAATCGACGTGTCCGCCGACTTGGAGCAGGCCCGCGCCCGATGGCGCACGGCGGTAGCCGGAGTGTTGGCCAAGAGTTCGCGGCGGGATCCGGTCGACCTCGGTGACGAGCCGGAGCGGCTGCTGGACACGGCCAGCGATGGGTTGGTCATCCGGCCGCTGTACACCGCGCTCGACGCGCTCCCGGAGCCGCCGCTGCCGGGCACCTGGCCGTTCGTCCGGGGAGGAGACGCGACGCGGGATGTCAATACCGGCTGGAAAGTCGCCGAAGCGTTTCCGATCAACGGCCAGGCGTCGGTCGCGGCGACCAACGGCGCGTTGCTGCTGGCCCTAACCGAGGGCGTCAGCGCGTTGGCGCTGCGTATCGGCGCCGACGGGGTGGCACCGACCGACCTGGACCGGCTGTTCGAAGGCATCTACCTGGAGTTGGTGCCGGTGGTCTTTGACGGCGCCGGCGGTGCCGACTTCACCGCCGCGGCCGACGCGGTGTTGGGCCTGGTCGAAAACCTCGAGGAAGCCAAGCACCAGACGCTGTCGGTCGATTTGGGTGCGGACCCGCTGACCGCGCCGCTCAGCGGGCGCCCGGCCCCCCGCGGTCGACGACGTGGTCGCGGTCGCGGCCCGGCTGGCCGGGCACCCGGGCGGGTTGCGGACCCTCACCTC
>PPEA01000840.1 GCA_002967005.1 Mycobacterium talmoniae | reverse complement strand
CTGCGCTGCGGGCTGGACCGGCCCGCCGACTTCACCGCGAGCGCGCCGATCCAGGTCTCAACGCCGTGCAGTGGTTCCGGGTGGGCGTGGAGGACCGCACCACCTGGTACGCCGTGGACCGGCCGGTGTATGTGGCGTTGACGTTGCCGCCGGGGTCGGGGCCGACCCCGATCCAGCAGCTCTCGGATCTCATCGCGGCCACCCTCGCCGCGGTGCCGATCAATCCGGCGCCGGTGGGGTAGCCCCCCGGTCCCGCCGAGCGTGGAGTTGTGTCACGGTCTGCGCGCGGCGGCGTTGCTCAACTCCACACCCGGCGAGCGAGAAACTCAGCGCAGGCCGGTGCCGCGGGCCAGGGCGGTGTCCACCATGGTGGCCAGCAGGGTGGGATAGTCCACGCCGCTGGCCGCCCACATCCGCGGGTACATCGAGATGGTGGTGAACCCGGGCATGGTGTTGACCTCGTTGATCACCGGACCGTCCTCGGTGAGGAAGAAATCCACCCGGGCCAGACCCTGCCCGTCGATGGCCCGAAACGCCCGGACGGCCAGCTGGCGCACCTGCTCGGCGACGTCGTCGTCGATCTTGGCGGGCACGTCCAGCTCGGCGGCATCATCGAGGTACTTGGTGGCGAAGTCGTAGAAGGAGTCCTCCCGGCCCCGCACCCCGGCCACCCGGATCTCGCCGATCGTGCTGGCCCGCACGGTGCCGTCGGGGAACTCCAGCACACCGCACTCCAGCTCCCGGCCGGCGATCGCGGCTTCGACGATCACCTTCGGATCGTGGCGGCGGGCGTCGGCGATCGCGGCGGGCAGCTCGCTCCAGTGCGACACCTGGTTGACCCCGATCGAGGAGCCGCCCCGCGCGGGTTTGACGAAGACCGGCAGCCCCAGCCGCTCCCGCTGCGCGGCATCCAGCGTCGACTGCGACCCCCGCAGCACCGCGTGCGCGCCGATCGGCAGCCCCTCGGCCACCAGCAGCTTCTTGGTGAACTCCTTGTCCATGCCGGCGGCGCTGGCCAGCACCCCGGCGCCCGCCGCCCGGACAGCGCCGCGCGCAGCCGCTTGCCGCGAGCGGCGCTGAGCGCCGCGAACCCCAGCAGCGTCGCGCTCTGGGCGAGCACACCGAGCCCCTGCGCCCGCGCCGAAAAGGTGTGAAACGAGCCGTCGACCCCGTAGTCGCCCTGGTGTTTCGCGATCGTGGTGTCTGCCATCGTCACATTGTGCCAACCGCCGCGATTTCGCGGTCCAGCGTGTCGATGACGTCGCGCAGCTCGCCCACCATCGCGTCGTCGGTGCGGTCGGCGTAGACGGCCAGCAGCGACCGGTAGTACCACAGGTGCTGGCGGGGGTCGTGCTGGCTGAACCGGCCCCACAGCGCGGGGCCGACGGTGCGGAAGTCGCGCAGCAGCGCGCGGGCGTTGTGCAGTTTGTCGGCCAGCGACACCAGCACCGCGCCGTCGGAGGCCTCGGCCAGGTGGGCGATGTAGCGTTCCTTGCGCGGCCGCCACGCCGGTTTGGGGGTCTCGAAGGTGTCGCTGCATTCGGCGACGATGCCGGCGACCTCGGCGCCGAACTTCGCCCGGATCTCGGCCAGGGTGGCTTCACCGCCCTGATCCTCGGCGGCGTCGTGCAGCAGCGCGGCGATGGCCTGGTCCTCGGTGCCGTCGGCGTCGATGACCAGCCCGGCCACCGACAGCAGGTGGCCCAGGTACGGGATGTCGCCGCCCTTGCGGGTCTGGGTGGCGTGTTTTCGGCGGCGTAGCCGAGCGCTCGACGAACCGCGGGGTCGAGGCGTGGGGTGGTCGTCTCGGCGGGCATTGTCGGCTCCTTCGGGTGCGCGTTCACTCTGGCATGCGACGGCGACGGCGGACGACCCGCACCGCCAGCGCGGC
>PPEA01000084.1 GCA_002967005.1 Mycobacterium talmoniae | reverse complement strand
CGGCCCACGCCTGCTCGGCCGCCCCGATCGCACGCCGCCACGCCGCCAGGTCCGGTTCGGGCAACGCCATCAACTTGGCCGAGTGGACAAGCCGGCCCAGATGCGGCTCCACCAGGCAGGCTCGGCCGTCGCGGACCAGCAGCGTCTCGAAGACGCCGTCACCGCGCAGCACGGCGAGGTCGTCGGCGTGCAGCAGCGGGGTTCCCGCCGGGTGGACTTCGCCGTCGAGCGTGACGATCACACCGGCCATGGACCAAGAGCCTAATGCGGGGGCTCGTAGAGTTGACGTGTGACCGCTGTTCCCGCGCCCGATCCCGGACCCGACGCCGGCGCCGTCTGGCATTACGGCGACCCGCTGGGTGAGCAGCGGGCCGCCGAAACCGCTGCGGTGCTGGTGGATCGCTCCCACCGGGCGGTGCTCACCCTGACCGGCGCCGACCGTCGCAGCTGGCTGCACAGCATCTCCAGCCAGCACGTCGCCGAACTGCCCGACGGCGCCAGCACCCAGAACCTGTCCCTGGACGGCAAGGGGCACGTCGAGGATCACTGGATCCAGACCGAGTTGGGCGAGGTCGGCTACCTGGACACCGAACCGTGGCGGGGCGAGCCGCTGCTGGACTACCTGCGCAAGATGGTGTTCTGGTCGGAGGTGCGGCCCGAGCCCGCCGAGCTGGCGGTGCTGTCGCTGCTCGGTCCGGGCCTGGCCGAGCCGACGGTGCTGGACGCCCTGGGCCTGGACGGCCTGCCCGACGACCGCGCGATGCCGCTGGACGGCGGCGGCCTGCTGCGCGGGGTGCCCGGCACCGCCGCCGGCCCGCCCGAGCTGGACCTGCTGGTGCCGCGTGCCGACGCCGCCAGCTGGCGGCACCGGTTGACCCAGGCCGGGGTGCGCCCGGCCGGGGTGTGGGCGTTTGAGGCGCACCGGGTGGCGGCGCTGCGCCCCCGGCTCGGGGTCGACACCGATGAGCGCACCATCCCGCACGAGGTGGGCTGGATCGGCGGGCCGGGCGTGGGTGCGGTGCACCTGGACAAGGGCTGCTACCGGGGTCAGGAGACCGTCGCTCGGGTGCATAACCTCGGCAAACCGCCCCGCATGCTGGTGTTGCTGCACCTGGACGGCTCGGTGGACCGGCCCGCCACCGGTGATCCGGTGCTGGCCGGTGCCGCGCGGTGGGCCGGCTGGGCACGGTGGTCGATCACGCCGAGCTGGGCCCGGTGGCGCTGGCGCTGCTCAACGCGGGCTGCCCGCCGAGACCCCGCTGACCACCGGGCCGGACGCCGAGGTCGCCGCGGTGATCGACGCCGATTCGCTCCCGGCGGCCGATGTGGTCGGCGCCGGACGGGCCGCCGTCGAGCGGCTGCGGGGCGGAACCCGATGAGCGGGCTGTGACGTCAACCGCAGCGGGTAGGGCGGTGGCCGCGCGCGCCGGGACGGCACGGTAAACTACTCAGCAGGACAATACGACACACAGATCGGGGCCGCCTACTTGTTGGGCCGCTCCGTTATTGCGCGAGGGGGTTCCCCCATGGGCCGCGGCCGGGCTAAGGCGAAGCAGACCAAGGTTGCTCGAGAACTGAAGTACAGCACCCCGCAGACCGATTTTGAGCGGCTTCAGCGCGAGCTGTCCGGGTCGAGCGCCGAGGATGCCGACCACGACGGCGACGACGACTTTGGGTTCTCGACCAACGAGGACGACTGGCGCCGCTGACGCGGACCCGTTCAGAACCGCGGGTGCTGCCCCACCAGCTTGGTGCGGGGGGCGTCTTTCCCACCTTTGTTGACGGTGCCCAGCACCCAGCAGTTCAGGTGTCGGGCGGTCAAGATGGCCAACGCGCGGTCGGTGTCTTCCGGCGCGACGACGGCGACCATGCCGACCCCCATGTTGAACGTCTTCTCCATCTCGGCGCGGCTGATCCGGCCGCGCTGGGCGATCATCGCGAACACCGGCGCCGGCGTCCAGGTGCCGCGGTCCACCTCGGCCAGCAGCCCGTGCGGGATGACGCGCTCCAGGTTGCCGGCCAGCCCGCCGCCGGCGACGTGGCAGAAGGTGCGGACCCGGGTTTCGGCGGCCAACGCCAGGCAGTCCTTGGCGTAGATGCGGGTCGGCTCCAGCAGCTCCTCCCCCAACGTGCGGCCGAACTCCTCGACGTAGCCGGCCAGGTTCATCCGGTCGATGTCCAACAGCACCGCCCGTGCCAGCGAATAGCCGTTGGAGTGCAGCCCGGAGGAGCCCATCGCGATGATGACGTCGCCGGGTTTGACCCGGTCGGGGCCCAGCACGTCGTCGGCCTCCACCACGCCCACGCCGGTGGCGGAGATGTCGTAGTGGTCGGGTTCCATCAGGCCGGGGTGCTCGGCGGTTTCCCCGCCGAGCAGCGCGCAGCCGGCCTGCACGCAGCCGTCGGCGATGCCGGCGACGATCGCGCTGATCCGTTCGGGCACCGTGCGGCCCACCGCGATGTAGTCCTGCAAAAACAGCGGCTCGGCACCGCACACCACCAGGTCGTCGACCACCATCGCCACCAGGTCCAGGCCCACGGTGTCGTGTTTGTCCATGGCCTGGGCGATGGCCAGTTTGGTGCCGACCCCGTCGCTGGAGGCGGCCAGCACCGGTTCCCGATAGTCGCCGCGGAGGGCGAACAGGCCGGCGAAGCCGCCGATGCCGCCCCGGACTTCGGGGCGGGTGCCTTGGCGGCCAGCGGGGTGATCAACTCGACGGCGCGGTCACCGGCCTCGATGTCGACGCCTGCCGCTGCGTAGGTGATGCCGTGACCCGGGTGTCCCGGGTCGGCTGCGCGATCGCTCATCGCGGTAAAGGCTACCGGTCGCCCGTGACGGGCTCAGACGTTCGGGTCAGCTATGGCCGACGCAGCGCGGACGCGTTGTCGTTTTGGGCATGCAGCGCGGCGTTGGCCAGCATGTGCTCGACCACGTTTTTGCCCAGCGCGGTCTCCCCGGGCAGCTCGATCGGGTAGTCCCCGTCGAAGCAGGCCGCGCAGAGCCGGGACGCGGGTTGTTCGGTGGCGGCGATCATCCCGTGCAGCGAGATGTAGCCCAGGGTGTCGGCGCCGATGGCGTGCCGGACGGCTGCCAGCATCTCGCCCTCGTCTTCGACGGCGTTGGCGATCAGCTCGGCCGGCGACGCGAAGTCGATGCCGTAGAAGCAGGGCCACTTCACCGGCGGTGAGGCGATGCGGACGTGCACCTCGACCGCGCCGGCCTCCCGCAGCATCCGGACCAGGGCCCGCTGGGTGTTGCCGCGCACGATCGAGTCGTCGACGACGACCAGCCGCTTGCCGCGGATCACCTCTTTGAGCGGGTTGAGCTTGAGCCGGATGCCGAGTTGGCGGATGGTTTGCGACGGCTGGATGAAGGTGCGCCCGACGTAGGCGTTTTTCGTCAGGCCCTGCCCGAACGGGATGCCGGATTCCTGGGCGAAACCGACCGCGGCCGGGGTGCCCGATTCCGGCACCCCGATCACCAGGTCGGCGTCGGCGGGGCATTCCCGGGCCAGCCGGCGGCCGATGTCGACCCGGGTGGCATGCACCGACCGGCCGGCGATGGTGCTGTCCGGCCGGGCCAAATACACGTATTCGAAGACGCAGCCCTTGGGGGTGGGGTTGGCGAAGCGGGTGGAGCGCACCCCGTCGGCGTCGATCGCCAGCAGCTCACCGGGTTCGATGTCGCGGACGAAGGAGGCGCCGACGATGTCGAGCGCGGCCGTTTCCGACGCCACCACCCAGCCGCGGTCCAGCCGGCCCAGCGCCAGCGGCCGCACCCCCACGGGTCGCGGGCGGCGTACAGGGTGTTCTCGTCCATGAAGGTCAGGCAGAACGCGCCGCGCACCCCGGCCAGCAACTCGACGGCGGCCTGCTCCAGGGTGGCGTCGGCCGAGCCGTGGGCCAGCAGCGCACCCAGGATGTCGGAGTCGGTGGTGGCCCCGAATTCGCGGGTGTTGATCAACCCGGCGTCGCGGGCGCGGGTCACCAGCTCGGTGGCGTTGACCAGGTTGCCGTTGTGCCCCAGCGCCACCCCGGTGCCCGCGGCGGTGTTGCGGAACACCGGCTGCGCGTTTTCCCACGTGGTGGAGCCGGTGGTGGAGTAGCGGCAGTGCCCGATCGCGACATGCCCGGCCATCGCGGCCAGGGTCTGCTCGTCGAAAACCTGGCTGACCAGCCCCAAATCCTTGAACACCAGCACCTGGGAGCCGTCGGCGACGGCGATACCGGCGGCTTCCTGGCCGCGGTGCTGCAGCGCGTACAGGCCGTAGTAGGTCAGCTTGGCGACGTCTTCGCCGGGTGCCCAGACCCCGAATACGCCGCACTCTTCCCGCGGCGGGTTCTCCACCTGCTGGTCATTCAAAGGGCTGCTCCCCCGGGGCGGCGTGGGCGACGCCGTTCAGTCTACGGGCAGGCCCGGCCCGGCACAGAATCGCGCGCCGGGTAACACCCGATTACGTGTCGAGCGTCACCACCGGCAGCCAGGCGGCGATCTCGCCGGCCCGGCGCCCGACGCCCGCAGCGCCCCGGCCGCGGCCGCCTCGGGCAGCGACACCAGCCCGGCGCCCACCCGCGGCCAGGTGCGGGGGTCGGCTTCGACGA
>PPEA01000839.1 GCA_002967005.1 Mycobacterium talmoniae | reverse complement strand
ACCAGCAACGGCGGCGCGGCCAGCACCGCCCCGACCGTCTCGACCAGCGGGGTGCGCACCGTGATGCGCTCGCAACGCAGGCCGCGGGTGGCCTCGTAGACCAGCATCAGCGTCAGATCGCGCAGCGCGGCGCGGAATGCCGCGCTGCCGGTGCGGTGGTCGCGCAGCGTGGTCAGCCGGGCCGCCGCCAGCGGGTGGTCGAGCACGCGCACCTCCACGGCCATGAAGCCTACGGGCTGCTCGATGGGCGTAGGTTCAGGCGCCGAAGAAGTTGAAGATGTCGAAGCCCAGACCCACCAGGTCGATCAGCGGCTGCCCGGGGATCAGCGGCCCGTCCAAGATGGCGTCCGGACCGATGATGCTGCCCAGGTCCAGCAGGTTCGCCAAGTCGTTCCACCCGGTGAGCAGGGTGTGGTCGACCAAATTGATCAGGTCGTAGCCGGTGATGTTCTGCAACAACACAGTGATGTCGTTGATGATGCCGAGCTCGCCGGCCGACAGCGTGCCGCCGTTGGCGGCGACGTCGGCCCACGGCCCGATGACGCTTTGAATGAAGGCGTTCTGCAAACCGGCCAGCATCTGCAGCGGATCCATCTTCTCGAACAGCCCGGCGACCCCGGAGCCGTCGTACAGGCCGCCCAGCGGGGTCTCGGCCCACGGACCGCCGGCCACCCCGATGGCCTGCTCATACGGGCTGCCTTCGATGTAGGTGCCGCCGGGAATCTGGTAGAGCCCATCGACCGCGGGATCGCCGGCGTTGCCGTAGCCCCAGTCGATGAACAGCCGCGCCCACGGCGAGAAGAAGTCCCCGAAGAACTGCCCGGCGGTCCCGCCGTTGTACATGAACTGCAGGATCGGCAGATTCTGCGGGATGTAGTAGAAGTCGGTGTCCCCGATGGTCCCGACGTTGATGGCGCTGGCCACCTGGTCGGCGGTGAGGTCCGGGTAGTAGGGGTGCACGGTCTCGATGCCGATGATGGCGTTGATGTCGGCCAGCAGGTTGGTGGGGTCCTGCGGGAAGTTCGCCCAGCCGTCGTACTCGCCGGTGTAGATGGCGCTGGCGCCGATCCCGGTGGTCGGGGTCGGATCCATGCTCAGCGGCACGTTGAGGAACGGCAGGTGCTGGCCGGTGGGTGTCAAGCTGAACGCTTTGATGCCGTCCGGGAATTGGAAGCGGTCCAGGATGCCGCCGAGCGGGTTGTTGGGATCACCGATCAGCACGTAGTGCAGGGTGTCGGTGTCGACGCCGGACCCGATCAGGTTGTTGAGTTCCTGGGTGGTGATGGTGGCGCTTTGCGAATACCCGAATATCACGCCGGCGTCGCCGTTGGCGCCGAGCGCGGTGTTCAGCTGTTGCACGCCGACGTTCACCGAGTTGCCGAAGTTCAGGTTGTTCCAAGCCGGGTTGCCCGCGGGGTTGACCAGGCACACGATCGGGCAGAACTGCTCCGGGGTGTCCAACGGCTGGAAGGGGCCGGTGAACCCGTGCGGGTCCAGGTAGAGCGCTTCGACTTGGCCCATGTAGTTGCCGACGGTGGGGTCGGGGACCGCGGTGCCGCCCATGATCCAGGCCTCGTCGGCCAGCAGCGCGATGTTGGCGATAAACACCGATGTCAGCGCCGACGTCGCCCCGGCGACGGCGGCACCGACGCCCGCCACCAGCACCGCACCCAGCGAACGCAACCGCGTACCGGCCATTGCGACCTCCCGACCCAGAACCCGTCCGGTGGTCGCCTGTTGCTCCCCGCGGGCGGCAATCTGCGCCTATGATGGCGTCCGCCCGCGCCCGCCGTGGGGAAAATCACAATTATTTTTCATCTGATTTTCAGGAACGGACACGCTGCTGGCTACGCGGCGGCGCGCCGCATCGTTCCTATACTCCGGCCATGCGACGCCCGCGC
>PPEA01000838.1 GCA_002967005.1 Mycobacterium talmoniae | reverse complement strand
CCAAGGCCATCCGGCGCACCCCGGGCCGGGGCGATCGACCTGCGTAAGACGTTGCGGCGCTCGATGTCCACCGGCGGGGTGCCGATCGATCTGGTGCTGCGCAAACCGCGACCGGCGCGGCCGGAGCTGGTGGTGCTGTGCGACGTGTCCGGGTCGGTGGCCGGGTTCAGCCACTTCACCCTGCTGCTGGTGGATGCGCTGCGCCAACAGTTTTCGCGTGTTCGCGTCTTTGCCTTCATCGACACCACCGACGAGGTCACGCATTTGTTCGGCCCCGACGCCGACCTGGCAGTGGCGATCCAGCGGATCACCCGGGAGGCCGGGGTCTATACCCGCGACGGGCACTCCGACTACGGCAACGCGTTTGTGTCCTTCACCGAGCAGTTCCACAATGTGCTGTCGCCGCGCAGTTCGCTGCTGGTGCTCGGTGACGGGCGCACCAACTACCGCGATCCGGCGACCGACGTGCTGGCGCATATGGTGACCGCCAGCCGGCACGCGCACTGGCTCAACCCCGAGCCCAAACACCTATGGAACAGCGGGGATTCGGCGGTGAGCCGCTATCAAGAGGTGATCACCATGCACGAATGCCGGTCGGCCAAGCAGTTGGCCGCGGTGATCGACCAGTTGCTGCCGGTCTAGGTCCCCTTTTCCCGCGAGCGTGCGTGTCCCCGGCCGACACGCCGAGCGTGTCGCCGGGTCTGCGCACGCTCGCGGGGGTAAGACAATCATCTGCCGGTCGCCATGGGCACCGGCGGTCGGGCCAGCGCCACAACCGCGGCGGCGAATGGATGAAAAACCCGCCCCCTACAGGGGCGGGTGGTGTGATGCCATTATGCCACGCGCCCGCGTGGATTTCGGGAGACAGGCATGACGCGTCCATCGATGTTCAAATCCGACCAAGCACGGGCCGAGTACTGCCACCTGTACGACAACGCGATCGCGCAGTCCTCGGTGCCAGTGGAGGAAGTCGACGTGGAGACCTCCTTCGGCACGACACACGTGCTGACGGCAGGTGACCCGTCGAGGCCGCCGCTCATTGCGCTTCATGCCATGTCAATGGGGGCGACGATGTGGCTCCCGCTGCTGCCCGCGCTGACGCCGGCTCACCGCGTGTGCATGGTTGACGCTGTCGGCGACGTCAGCAAGAGCGTGGCGCGTGCTGTGTTGTCCTCGGCCGAGCGTGTGACCGAGTGGATCGACGAGGTTCTCGACAAGCTCGACATCGAGCGCGCCGCATTTGTGGCGGCCTCACTTGGCACCTGGATGGCGACGCATTACGCGATGGCGCACCCAGAGCGCGTTGAGCGCCTAGCGCTCGTCGGCCCCGCCGGCATCGTCAGCCCGCAGCATCCCCGCTGGCTTCTGCGGGCGTTCGTGAACGGGCGCATTCGTCCCAGTCGGGAGAAAATCGAGACGTTCGTCGATTCGCTGGCGATGGAACAGACCCGACCGCGCTTGCGTACCGATCCGTGGCGTCCGATCGTGCAGCAGTTGATTGTCGGGTTGGCGACGTTCCGGCGGAACCTGCGTGAGCCCCGCCCAGTGCGCTGCAACATTGCGCCGCTCGCCGCGAGCGGTATCCCTGTCCTTACCATCATCGGTCGAAACGAGACACTGCACGATGGCGAGACGATGGCCGACCGGTTCCGTCGGCAGCTACCCGACGCGGAAGTGCACCTGGTAGATAACGCCAATCACTTGATCTTTATCGACCAGCAAGACGTCGTGGCCGACCTTCTCCAGACATTCCTGGGGTGAAGCCGCGGCAGCTTCACCGTTGTGGACTTATCGGATGGTTGCCTGGGTCACGGGCTGCGCCTTGCACGGTAGGCACCCCGCCCCCCGCGAGCGTGCGCGGACCCGGCGACACGCGCGGCGTGTCGACCGGGGACACGCACGCTCG
>PPEA01000837.1 GCA_002967005.1 Mycobacterium talmoniae | reverse complement strand
CGGGGTCGTAGGCCGCCGGCCCGGCACCGGTGCCCCCAGCTCACCAGCGAGTTGGGTTGCACGCTGACCGGCCCGGCCGGATCCACCCCGGTCACGGTCAGCAGCTCGGAGGTCCAGCTGATCCCCACCGCCGAGGCCAATGCTTGACTGGCCGCCGACGTGGAGGTGCCCGGGCCCAAATCGCGGGGCAGCAGCGACACCGCGTCGCCGACCGTCATCACCTTGCCCAGCAGGGCCTGGCGCAGGGTGGCCGGCGACACCGACCGGGCGGTCAGCGCCGAACCGCTCAACGTCACCGACTTCGCCCCGTACACGGTGACCGCGGCGACGATCACCGCGGTGCCGTCGCGCAGCCCGGCGTTGGACAGCGTCACGTCGTCGAGCAGCACCACCCCGGCCGGGATGTCCGCATCGGCCACCCCGGCCACCGCCGCGGTGGTCCGCGACCCGGTCAGCGACACCGCGTCCCATTCCCGGATCCCCAGGGCGGCAATGGCTTCCGGGTGCAGCCGGACCACCCCGCGGCGGGTGTCGACCGCGGAGGTGTTCAGCCGCGCGGTCAGCGTCAGGTGTGGGGTCACTGGCCCTGATCCGGCTTGCGCAGCCCCAGCCGGGCCATCGAGCGGCCGCTGGGTTTACGCAACCCCAGCCGGGCCATCGAGCGGCGGTTGGGCTGCGCCCGACGGATGGCGCGTCGGGTGGCGCGGCGCTGTTTGGGCGCCTCGTCCCAGGCTTCGGGGTGCGCGGCGACCCAGCGTTGGCTGCGGACCGAAAACGGGATGGTGCACAGGTAGGCCACGATGAGCACCAAAATCAGGATGTAGGGGAACAGGAACGCCGCCGCGGCGACCATCGCCAACACCGCCAGCAGCACGGCGGCCAGGTTCGGCGGCACCGACACGGCGTGCATCTTGCGCATCGGGATCCGGCTGACCACCAGCCCCGAGCAGGCCACCAGCCAGGCGCACACGAACCATTCCGAGCTCCACCAGCCCTCGCCGAACTGCATCTTGGCCGCCAGCGGGCCGATCACCGAGATCGCCCCGGCCGGGGCGGGCATCCCGACGAAGAACTCCCGGGTGTAGGCGGGCAGGCTGGCGTCGTCGAGCAGGGCGTTAAATCGGGCCAGCCGCAACACGATACAGACCGCGTACAGCAGTACCACGATCCAGCCGGCCGGCGAGGTGGACAGCAGCGACACGTACACCACCACCGCCGGCGCCACCCCGAAGTTCACCGCATCGGCCAGCGAGTCGATCTCCTCACCCATCCGCGATGAGGCGTCCAGGAAGCGGGCCACCCGGCCGTCCAGGCCGTCCAGGATCGCCGCGGCCCCGATCAGCGCCATCGCCACGTGCGGCTGGCCGTCCAGCGCGAACTTGATCGACGTCAGGCCCGCGCAGATGGCCAGCACCGTCATCGATCCGGGCAGGATCCGCAGGCCGACCGCGCGCCGGGTGCTGGTCATGGCAGCTCGGCCAGCACGGTCTCACCGGCGAGGGCGCGCTGACCGACGCTGACCATCGCCCGCGCCCCGGCGGGCAGGTAGGTGTCGAGCCGGGAGCCGAACCGGATCAGCCCGTAGGTGTCGCCGATCGCCAGCTTGTCGCCGACCCGCGCGTCACACACGATGCGCCGCGCCAGCAGCCCGGCGATCTGCACGGCGATCACCTGCGCGCCGTCCGGGGTGCGGATCACCAGGCTGTTGCGTTCGTTGTCGGCGCTGGCGGCGGCCAGATCGGCCGACCCGAACCGGCCCGGCCGGTGCTGCACGGCGATCACCTCACCGCCCACCGGGGCCCGCTGCACGTGGGCGTCCAGCAGCGACAAAAAGATGCTGATCCGCGGCAGCGGCACGTCGGCCAGGGCCAGTTCGGGCGGCGGGACCGCCGGTGTCGATGACGCAGACCACCCCGTCG
>PPEA01000836.1 GCA_002967005.1 Mycobacterium talmoniae | reverse complement strand
GGCGGGCGCCCGCAGGGTGGCGTCCTCGCCTTGCCGCAAAATGGTGGCGGCTGGTTCTGTTCGGGGGCGTCGAGCGCGTCGTGGGCGGCGGCGGCCAACTCACCGGCGCTGCGGTAGCGCTCGGCGGGCTTTTTCGCCATGCCCCGGGCGATCACCGCATCCAACGCCGGCGGCACCCGGCCGGGACGCAGCTGGCTGGGCTGCGGCGCGGGCGCCGTCAAATGCGCACCGATCATCCGTTCGATGGTTTCGGCGCGATACGGCGGCGACCCGGTCAGACACTCGCACAGCACGCAGGCCAGCGAATAGATATCGGCGCTCGGGGTGATCTCGTCGCTGGTGAACCGCTCGGGGGCCATGTAGTTGTAGGTCCCCATCGCCATCCCGGTCTGGGTCAACCCCGGGTCCGCCTTGGCGCGGGCGATGCCGAAATCCACCAGGTAGGCGAAGTCGTCCCCGGTGATCAGGATGTTTTCCGGCTTCACATCGCGATGGGTCACCCCGGCGGCGTGCGCGGCATCCAACGCGGAGGCGATCTGACGCACGATGGCCACCGCCCGCGGCGGGCTCAACGGTCCGTACCGCTTCAACAGCGTCGACAGATCGGTGCCGTCGATCAGCCGCATATCCAGATACAGCAGCCCACCGATCTCGCCGTAATCGTGGATCGGCACCACATGCGGTTCGGTCAACCGCCCCGCCGCGTCGGCCTCCCGCTGCATCCGCGCCCGAAACACCGGATTCCCCGAGAACTGCTCGGAGATCAGCTTCAACGCCACCACCCGGCCCTTGCGGGTGTCCTCGGCCTCATAGACCTCACCCATGCCGCCGCGACCCAGCAGCCGCAGCAGCCGATACGGCCCGAACTGCGACCCGACCCGCGACCCTCGCCCGGTGTCGCTCACCGTCGACGCTCCCTTCGCCTGCCACCCGATCCAGCTAATCCGCTACTTCCTCAATACGCCACGGCGGCGCGGCACATCAGCTGGGCGCCAGTTTCACCACCCGATCGTTACCGCGGTCGGCGACATACACGTTTCCGTCCTTGTCCACCACCACGTCCAGCGGGGTGTTAAGCCCGGTGAACGGCAGCACGGTCGAGTTGTTGGCCCCGGCCGCCAGCTTCACCACCTGGCTGCTGTCGTGTTCGGTGACGTAGACGTTGTTTTTGTCGTCCACCCCCACCCCCCAGGGCACCGACAGGCCGGTGAACGGCAACTCGGTCTGGGTGGTCGACCCGGGCGGCAATTTCAGCACCCGGTTGTTGTCGGTGTCGGCGACGTACACGCTGCCGTCGTCGCCCACCGCCACCCCGTCGGGGTTGTTCAGGCCGTTGAACGGCAGGTCGGTCTGGGTGTTGGACCCCACGTCCAGCTTGACCACCCGGTCATTGCCCCGGTCGGCGACGTAGACGTTCCCGTTGGTGTCCACCGCCACCCCCTCGGGGTAGTTCAGGCCGTTAAACGGCAGGTCGGTTTGGGTGTTCGAGCCGGACCCCAGCTTCACCACCCGGTTGTTGAAGTCGCTGACGTAGACCGCGCCGGAACCATCCACCGCCAACCCCTGCGGCTGGTACAGACCGGTGAACGGCAACGTCGCCGGCTGGTTGGAGCCGGGGGCCAACTTCACCACCCGGCCATACATGCCCTGACTGGTGATGTACACGTTGCCTTCGGTGTCCAACGCCACCCCGCCCGGGGACAGCCGGTAGTTGAGGCCCTCGAACGGCAGCACGCTTTGCCCGGACGCCGACGACGATCCCGACGGGTGCGACGGTCGCGCCACCAGGTACACGATCAGACCGATCACCGCGAGGACGGCCAGTGCGGCCGCGCCGAACAGCATCTTGCGTTTGCGGTCGGGTGGGGCCGCCGCGGACACAAAGTCCGTCGGGGGGCGGCTCACCGGCGGCGCGCTGGCGGG
>PPEA01000835.1 GCA_002967005.1 Mycobacterium talmoniae | reverse complement strand
TGTTTGACCGGCTGTAGCCGGCTCAGCCGGGACACCGCTCGACGCGAGCTGGTCCGCCGCCGGGACCGCCAGCCACGGCGACGATCCCGATGTCCGGGCGGCCTTCCTGCTGGTCAACGACCTCGCGGTGCTGACCCTGCGGCCCCGGCTGACCGAGGTGCTCGGCGTCGATCCGTTGTCGGAGGCGGGCATCAGGCGCTGGGCCGGTGAGGTTTTCGCCGTCTACCGCGACGGACTCGTCGGCGACACCTGACCCAAGGAGGCACCCATGTCCACCCTCGCCACCACCACCGCGCGGATCCTGCGCTCCCGCCGGCTGATGCGCGCCCCGATCTGGCTCTACCGCGCCCGCCTCGGCGGGCTGCTCGGCCCGCGGCTGTTGATGCTCGAGCACATCGGGCGTAAATCCGGGGCGCCCCGCTACGTAGTCCTCGAAGTCGTGGACCACCACACGCCCGACAGCTATGTGGTGGCCTCCGGTTTCGGTGACCGCGCCCAGTGGTTTCGCAATATCCAGGCGAATCCGCGGGTGCGGGTCTATGCCGGAAGTCACCCGCCCCGCCCCGCCACGGCGCGGGTCCTCGACCAGCGGGAGGCCGACCGCACCCTGGGCGGCTATATCGCTCGCCATCCCCGGGCCTGGGCTAGTTTCAAGGCCGTACTCGAGCGGACCCTCGGCACCGAGGTCACCGAAACCGATACCCCGCTGCCGCTGGTCGAACTGCGACTGGACGCCGCGTCATGACCACCCGCGAAGCGCGGGTTGGGTTGGGCCGCAGCTTTTTCGGGCCCCCGCGGCCCCGGACCGAAACCCTCCTGGCGGTCGCCGGCAGCGTGATCGTCACCGCCTTGCTCGCCGGCTATGTGTGGCAACTGGGCGGGTGGCGGGACCGGTCGGCGCTGCAGATCGCGGTCCTGGCGGTCATCATCGTCGACCTGATCGCCGGCATCTTCACCACCTCGTCCCCCACCGCCAACCGCTGGTACCACCGCGCGAATGCCCGCCGGTTCCGGCTCGGGTTTGTGCTGGTCCACACGTCCTACTTCGTCGTCCCGGCACTGGTGTTCGGCACCGGGTGGGTGTGGGCGATCGCGAACTCCGGTCTGCTGCTGGGTGCGGCGGCCGTGATCGAATCCGCCCCGATCGAGCACAAACGGACCGTGGCCGTCGGCGCGGCGCTGACCGCGGCGCTGATTGGGTTGATCTGGCTGCCGCTGCCGGCCGCGCTGGGCTGGCTGCCGGTGTTGCTCTTCGTCAAGGTGCTGGTGTGCTTCCTGGTGCCGGCCGACGGCCGCCCATGATGAATGCATACATTGCTATGTACGCATTCTTTGGGTAGTGTCGCGGGCATGACTGAATCAGACCACCAGACCCACTCCCACCCCGAGCACACCCACGGCCCCGACTGCGGCCACGAGGCGATCCCGCACGGCGACCACGTGGACTACCTGCACGACGGCCACCGGCACGCCGCCCACGGCGACCACTACGACGAGCACTAACCCGCAACGGCTTTGGGCGCCGTCAATCCCCACCCGTCAGGTCGCGGCCGAGCAGCGCCGCGGCCTGACCGGCGATCCCGGCCACGATGTCGGCCGCGGACGCGGACGCGTGAATCACCCCGACCGCCTGACCCACGATGATGTTGGCGATACGGTAGTCGCCGTCGGCCACCGCCCGCTGGTATTGGGCGACAACATCATCCAGGTTCGCGCGCAGGTCGGGTTCGGCGCCGTGCCAACGGTCGGTGAAGGCGTTACGCAGCACCGCCATCGGCTGCCCCTCCGGCCACCGGTGGCCGCGGACAATGTCGTAAACGCTGGTGCGGCAGGTGCTGTCACCGTTGGCCGACGCGACGATGTCGCGGGCGTGCGCGGTCGACAATGCCTCGGCGGCGGCGTAGAAGCGGGTGCCCATCAGCACCCCGGCCGCGCCCAGCATC
>PPEA01000834.1 GCA_002967005.1 Mycobacterium talmoniae | reverse complement strand
GTCGGTGCGTGGGGAAGTAGCGGTACACGGTCTGGCGGGTCACCCCCAGCGTGCGGGCCACATCGGCAATGGACAGCTCGGCGCCCCGCGCGTCGATCAGCTGGCTGGCCGCCGCCAGGATGCGCGCCACCGCCTCGTCGTCGGTGGCCGGGGCCGCACCGCCCCACCCGTGGGTGCGCATCGGCTAATGGTAGGAGACGTGCAGATCCTTGATCCCGTTGATCCAGCCGGACCGCAGCCGTTGCGGCTCCGCCAGTTTGGTGATGTCGGGGATCTGGTCGGCGATCTCGTTGAACATCAGCCGGATCTCCATCCGGGCCAGGTTGGCGCCGATGCAGTAGTGGGTGCCCTGCCCGCCGAACGCCAGATGCGGGTTGGGGTTGCGCAGGATGTCGAACTCGAACGGCTTGTCGAAGACGTCCTCGTCGAAGTTGGCCGAGCTGTAGAACAGGCCGACCCGCTGATCCTTTTTGATCGCCACCCCGCCGACCTCGGTGTCCACCTTGGCGGTGCGCTGGAAGCAGTGCACCGGGGTCGCCCAGCGGACGATCTCGTCGACGGCGGTCTCGGGGCGGTCCCGCTTGAACAGCTCCCACTGCTCGGGGTTCTCGGCGAACGCGTTGATGCCGTGCGTGATCGCGTTGCGGGTGGTCTCGTTGCCGGCCACCGCCAGCAGGATGACGAAGAACGCGAACTCGGTTTCGCCCAGCGACTCGCCGTCGACGTCGGCCTGCACCAGTCGGGTGACGATGTCGTCGGCCGGGCAGCGGCGCCGCTGTTCGGCCATCGTGTAGGCGTAGCCCATCAGCTCGGCGTTGGCCACCGTCGGATCGCTGTCGAAGTCCGGGTCGTCGGTGTTCATGATCGAGTTGCTCCAGTGGAACAGCTTTTCCCGGTCGGCCTCGGGCACCCCGATCAAATCGGCGATGGCCAGCAGCGGCAGCTCCATCGCGACGTCGTCGACGAAGTTGCCGCTGTCCTTGGCGGCGGCGGCCGCGACGATGTCGTGGGCGGCCAACGCCAGCTTTTCCTCCAGCACCGCGACCGAGCGCGGGGTGAACAGCCGGGACACCAGCTTGCGCAGCCGGGTGTGCTCCGGCGGGTCGTGGTTGATCAGCAGCGCCTTGGTGAGCTCGAGCTGCTCGGCGGTCACCCCTTCGGGCAGCCGCATCACCGCGCCCTTGGCGTTGGTGGACCACACGTCGTTGTCCCGGGAGATGTCCTTGATGTGCTGGTGCTTGCTGATCACCCAGTAGCCGCCGTCATCGAAGATGTTGCTGCCGGCGGGCTGCTCGTTCCACCACACCGGCGCCGTCTTGCGCAGCTCGGCGAACTCGGTGACGGGCATGCCGCGCAGCAAGACGTCCGGGTCGGTGAAGTCGAAGCCGGAGCCGAACGGACAGACCTGCGTTGACGTCAAGACGACCACCTCCGTGTGGTGTGGGACACAAACCGCCTACGACCATACACCGGGCTGTCAAGTGTATGTCCGTGGGCGGCTGAGCGGCGGCGATCCGGTGCCGCCCGCTAGGGTGACGGGTTGTGCGCGTCCTGGTGATCGGTTCCGGTGCCCGTGAACATGCGCTGCTGCTGGCGCTGCGCCGAGATCCGCAGGTCGAGGGGCTGGCGATCGCCCCGGGCAACGCCGGCACCGGCGCCGTCGCCGACCAATACGACGTCGACATCAGCTCCGGGGACGCCGTCGTCGGCCTCGCCCGCGAGTTCGGCGCCGACCTGGTGGTGATCGGGCCCGAGGTGCCGCTGGTGCTCGGCGTCGGCGACGCGGTGCGCGCGGCCGGGATCGCCTGCTTTGGCCCCAGCAAGGACGCGGCCCGCATCGAGGGCTCCAAGGCGTTCGCCAAGGACGTGATGGCCGCCGCCGGGGTGCGCACCGCCCGCAGCGAGATCGTCGACAACCCCGCGCATCTGGACGCCGCGCTGGACCGGTTCGGTCCGGGG
>PPEA01000833.1 GCA_002967005.1 Mycobacterium talmoniae | reverse complement strand
ATCGTCGTGCACGCCGGCGGGACCCGGCTCACCCGGTGGTCGACGTTCACCGCCACCCCCGTCACCACCATGGACCCCACCCGCCGGCTGGGCCGCCTCACCGCCGGGAACACCGAGCCGATCGATCCGACCCCGGCATCGCCGACTACGCGGCGATCCTGCTGGCCGCCGAGCAGATCGGGGCGGCGGCGCGCTGCCTGGAGCTGACCGTCGACTACACCAAGAGCCGGGTGCAGTTCGGCCGGCCGATCGGCAGCTCCAGGCCCTCAAACACCGGATGGCCGACCTGCATGTGGCCGTGCACGCCGCCCGCGCCGTCGTCAACGACGCGGTGGCCGAGCCGACCCCGACGTCGGCGGCGCTGGCCCGGGTCACCGCCAGCGAAGCCTTCTCGACGGTGGCCGCCGAAGCCATCCAGCTGCACGGCGGCATCGCCATCACCTGGGAAAGCGACATTCAGCTGTATTTCAAACGCGCGCACGGCAGTTCGCAGCTGCTCGGCCCGCCGCGGGAGCACCTGCGCCGGCTGGAATCCGAGGTGTTCTCCAGCCACGCCCGGTAGCGGCCTAGGGTTGAGCGGGTGAACGATCGTGTCGCGCTGCGTGCCGGCGTCCCACCGTTTTATGTGATGGACGTGTGGCTGGCCGCCGCCGAGCGGCAACGCAGTCACGGTGACCTGGTGAACCTGTCCGCGGGCCAACCCAGCGTGGGTGCCCCCGAGCCGGTGCGGGCCGCCGCCGCGTCGGCCCTGCATCTCAACGAGCTGGGTTACACGGTGGCGCTGGGCATTCCGGAGCTGCGCGGCGCCATCGCGGCGTCCTACCGGGACCGCTACGGCCTCGACGTCAGCGCCGACGACGTGGTGGTGACCACCGGCTCGTCGGGCGGGTTCCTGCTCACCTTCCTGGCCTGCTTCGACGTCGGTGACCGGGTGGCGGTCAGCAGCCCTGGCTACCCGTGTTACCGCAATATCCTGTCCGCGCTGGGCTGCGAGGTGGTCGAGATCCCGTGCGGCCCGGAGACCCGTTTCCAGCCGACCGCGGCGATGCTGGCCGACCTCGACCCGCCGCTGGCCGGGGTGGTGGTGGCCAGCCCGGCGAACCCGACGGGGACGGTGATCCCGCCCGCGGAACTGGCCGCGATCGCGTCCTGGTGCGACGCCAGCGGGGTGCGGCTGATCAGCGATGAGGTCTACCACGGCCTGGTGTACCAGGGCGCGCAGCAGACCAGCTGCGCCTGGCAGACGTCACGACAGGCGGTGGTGGTCAACAGTTTCTCGAAGTATTTCGCGATGACCGGCTGGCGGCTGGGCTGGCTGCTGGTGCCGCCGGAGCTGCGTCGCGCGGTGGACTGCTTGACCGGCAACTTCACCATCTGTCCGCCGGTGTTGTCGCAGATCGCGGCGGTGCAGGCGTTCACGCCCGAGGCGATCGCCGAAGCCGACGGCCATCTGCGGCACTACAGCGCCAACCGGGTGTTGTTGCTCGACGGTCTGCGCGCCCTGGGGATCGATCGGCTGGCCCCCACCGACGGCGCGTTCTACGTCTACGCCGACGTCTCGGACTTCACCGGCGACTCGCTGGGCTTTTGCTCGAAACTGCTGGCCGACACCGGTGTTGCGATCGCGCCGGGCATCGACTTCGACACCACCCGCGGCGGCGCGTTCGTCCGGCTGTCTTTTGCCGGGCCCACCTCGGACATCGAGGAGGCGCTACGCCGGATCGGCGCCTGGCTGCAGCACTAACAAAGCCCGGCTCGCAGTTGCCTGCAAGCCGGGCTTCGTTACTGCTCGGTCAGGGCTGCGGTGTCGTCCCCGCGTTGCCAGCCGGAGCCGTTCCCGGGTTCGCCGGAGCCGGTGCCGCCGGGGCGGCAGCAGGAGCGCCCTGGGCGCCGCCCGCCGGGGCCCCCTGGAGCGCCACCAGCCGGGGCCTGGCGTGCTCGGGGTGCGTGGGCCGGGACCTCC
>PPEA01000832.1 GCA_002967005.1 Mycobacterium talmoniae | reverse complement strand
GGTGACCGGGCGCCCGCAACGCGCCGCCACGGTGGCGCTGATCGCGCTGGTCTCGGTAGAGCTGGGCCAAACCCTGGTGGACTCGCATGCGCCGCTGGTGGTGCTCACCGCCGCCGGCTCGTTTGCCGCCTTCGCGCTCATGGTCAGCACACCGGGGGTCAGCCAGTTGCTCGGCTGTACACCGGTGGGCCCAGTGGGGTGGGCGCAAGCGCTGGGGCCGGCTGCCGCCGCGACGGCGGCGGTGGCGGCCACGACTCACCTGTCGGATCGCCGGCGGGAGCTTCCGGTGTCCGCGTCTCCAGAATCTCCAGCACCCCGGCCCGCCACAGCAGCGCGTACACCTCGTGCAGCGGCACCGCCAACAGCCGCGTCGTCGCGGAAATCAGCAGATCGTCAAATGCAGTTGGCGTCCACATAGCCCCCACGGTGCTGGGTGCGCCCGGCATCGCGGTGACGGTCGCGTTACCGCGGGGCAAATGGTGGCGGAAAACCAAACCGCCGCCGCACCGGCTGAATCGTCCACGGCCACGTGACCTGACACACTGAACGCCAGAGGGGAGCATTCAACCACCGCGGTGCGTCACCCGACGTGATGGGCTGATCACCGGTGTGCGCGGCTGCATAACAGGCCCCTGTGGTGTTCACCCGACGACCGGAGGCCCCGCCGTTGCACCTATCGCTGGTGGAGTGGACCGTCACCCTGGCGGTCACGGTTTCGGTCCTGCTGTTCGACGTGCTGGTGATCGCCCGCCGTCCACGCGAACCTTCCGTGCGGGAATGCGCCATCGCGCTGTCGGGCTATGTGCTGCTGGCCGCGCTGTTCGGGATCTGGATCTGGTTTGGCCACGGCGCCCGGTTCGGGATGCAGTTCTTCGCCGGTTGGCTCACCGAATACAGCCTGTCCATCGACAACCTGTTCGTCTTCGTCCTTGTCATGGCCAGCTTCAACGTGCCCAAGCGCTATCAGCAAGAAGTGCTGTTCGTCGGCATCGTGCTCGCCCTGGTTTTCCGTGGCGTCTTCATCACGCTCGGCGCGGTGGCCATCCAGAAGGTGTCGTGGACCTTCTACCTATTCGGTGCATTCATCATCTGGGCTGCATTTCGGTTGGTCCTCGGCGGTGCGCAGGACAGCGACGGAGACAACACGGTGGTGCGGTTCGCCCGCACCTACCTGAACACCACCGACAAGTGGGACGGTCTCAAGCTGTACATCAAAAACGGCACCAAACGAGCCATGACGCCGATGTTTTTCGTCGTCCTGGCATTGGCGACCACCGACCTGATGTTCGCGCTGGACTCCATTCCGGCGATCTTCGGACTGACCAGACAGCCGTATTTGGTGTTCACCGCAAACGTCTTGGCGCTGATGGGTCTCCGACAGTTGTACTTCCTGCTGGGCGGCATGCTGACCCGGTTGGTATATCTGTCTCGCGGCCTCGCCGTCATCCTGCTGTTCATCGGGGTGAAGATGATCCTGCAGGCGTTGAATCAAAACGAGTTGCCGTTTCTCAACGGTGGTAGGCCATTCGACGTGCCCAAGATTTCCACCGCGCTCAGCCTGCTGGTCATCGTGGCGATTCTCCTGGTCACCACCGTCGCCAGCCTGTACAAAACGTCTGGCACGAACAGTCGCAAAAGTCCCTGAAACGCAGCAGCTGTCCGACCGGTCGGGTCGACCAATCCCCGTTTTGAGCGCCGAGATTGCGGTGACGGCGCCGAGACTGCGCTGGTGGCATCGACACTGCGCTGACGGCATCGACACTGCGGTGGTGGCATCGAGTCTGCGGTGAGGGCATCGAGCCTGCGGTGGTGGCACCGAGACTGCGCTGACGGCCTCGACCCTGCGGTGAGGCCGTGTTTCGCGGCGATAGTGGGCCTGAACGCAGGCTCGACGCCGTGGACGCAGGCTCGGTGCCCTGAGCGCAGGCTCGACGCCCGTGGACGCAGGCTCGGTGCCGTGAGCGCAGGC
>PPEA01000831.1 GCA_002967005.1 Mycobacterium talmoniae | reverse complement strand
CGCAGCCCGATCGTGCTGTTGTGGGCGTCGCAGACCGGCACCGCCGAGGAAGCCGCCAGCACCTGCGCCGCGCGGCTGAGCGACGCGGGCCTGCCGGTGGCCGTGCACGGCATGGACGACTTCCCGATCGCCGAGCTGGCGACCACCCGCGAGCTGCTGCTGATCACCAGCACCACCGGCGACGGCGACCCGCCGGATAACGGCACCGGCCTGTGGGAGGCGTTATCCGCCGATACCGCACCGCAACTGGGCAACACCCGGTACGCGGTGTTGGCGTTGGGCGACTCCAACTACGACGACTTCTGCGGGCACGGCCGCAAACTCGACGCCCGGCTGGCCGACCTCGGCGCCACCCGCATCGTCGACCGGGTCGACTGCGAACCCGACTACGAGGACGCCGCCACCGGCTGGGTGGCCGCGCTGTCCGAGGCCCTGGTCCGCGAACCGGTGCTGGTCGGCGGCGGTGCGGCGCCGGCCCCGGCGGCCCTACGGCGCCGCTGGCCCCCGCCCCGCAGCCGTACGGCAAGAAGAACCCGCTGATCACCTGCCTGGTGGGCAACACCGTGCTGAGCGGTCCCGGATCAGCGAAAGAGGTGCGCCAGTTCGTTTTTCTGCTCCCGGAAAACACCCTGAGCTATGAGGCCGGCGACGCGCTGGGGGTGTGGCCGCGCCATCACCGCGAGCTGGTCGACGAATGGCTGGGTGTCACCGGGTTGGAGGGTGACGCCCTGGTGGAGGTCGGCGACCATGAACCGATGCTGCTGCGCGACGCGCTGCGGGAGCGGTTCGCGATCGCCCGGCTCAACCCGGACCTGGTGCGGTTCGTCGCCGAACGCAACGGCGACACCGAGCTGCGGGAACTGCTGAAGCCGGAGAACAAGGCCCGCTTCACCGACTGGGCGTGGGGACGCCACCAGATCGACCTGTTCGCCGAATACCCGGTGCAGGTGTCCGCCGAGGAGTGGCTGTCGGTGCTCAAACCGCTACAGCCGCGGCTGTATTCGATCTCGTCGAGCCCCAAGCAGGACCCCTGGGAGGTGCACCTGACCGTGTCGGCGGTGCGGTACGACTTTCGGGGCCGCCCGCGTCGCGGGGTGTGTTCGACCTATCTGGCCGATGCCGCCGAGAACGACGGCATCGGGGTCTTCCTGCAGAAGTCCAACCACTTCCGGCCGCCCACCGCGTCGCCCACACCGATGATCATGATCGGGCCCGGCACCGGCATCGCCCCGTTCCGCGGCTTCCTGCAGGAACGGCGCGCGCTCGGCCACACCGGGCCCAACTGGCTGTTTTTCGGCGAACAGCACGCCGCCACCGACTTCTACTACCGCGACGAGATCACCGGCATGCACGCCGACGGGTTCCTCACCGAACTCGACCTGGCGTTCTCGCGTGATCAGCCGGAGAAGATCTACGTGCAGGACCTGATGCGCGCCCGCGGCGCCGAGCTGTGGCGGTGGCTGCAGGACGGGGCGCACCTGTACGTGTGCGGGGATGCGCAGCGCATGGCCAAGGAAGTCGACGCCACGATCGTGGAAATCGCGCAGCGGCACGGCAACCTCGACCACGACGCCGCCAAGGCCTATGTGAAGGGGCTGTCCTCCGCGGGCCGCTACCAACGCGACGTGTACTAGGCGTTCTGGCGGCGCACTGCGCAGAATGGGGACGTGGTGGCGGCCTTTGACGAGGTGGTGCGGCCCGGGCATCCGTTGCGGGCCGTCGGCGACGGGATCTGGTCGGTCCTGGCCGCCGACGCGGCCGCGCCCGAGGACCGGATGGCGGCGGTCTACGACGGCCTGATCGGCAACCGCGTCTACAACCGGCTGGCCTGGGGTGCCTCACCGCGCGCCTACGCGGACTTCGCCGCGGCCGCGGTCGACTCGGCGCGCGGGCCGCTGCTGGATGTCGGCTGCGGCACAGCGGTGTTCACCGCCGACGCCTACCGGCACGCCCGGCGACCGCTGGTGCTGG
>PPEA01000830.1 GCA_002967005.1 Mycobacterium talmoniae | reverse complement strand
AGGACGCCCCGATCAGCTGCTGGGTCAGGTTGGAGTCGGCCAGCAGCAACCGGATCGGCGACCAGCGCATCAGGGCCAGCCCGGCGGCGGCCAACCCGAGCAGCGCCGGGCTGCGGCGCCGGTAACCCAGCACCCCGAGGATCACGATCGTCGGCAACGACCACACCCAGTGATGCGACCACGACACCGGGGAGACCAGCAGCCCGAACAGCGCCACCGCCATCAGCGCCAGCGTCGGCTGCTCGGCGGCCAGCACCCGGCGCACCGCCCATCCGGTGAGCACCAGCGTCGCCACGCACACCGCCAGCCACAGCAGCAGGTACGGGCCGCCGCTGAAACCCATCCGGGCCAGGATCCCGGTGAAGTTCTGGTTGGTGTTCAGTGCGGTGTCGCCGATCCGGTTGGTGTGGAACACCGTCTTGGTCCAGTACTCGACGGAGTCGCGGGGCGCTGCCGCGAACGCCGCCAGGATCGTGGCCGCCAGGGTGGCCAGCGCGGTCAGCGCGGCCCGACGGTCGCGGCGCAACAGGAAATACAGCAAGAACACGGCCGGGGTCAGCTTCACCGCGATCGCCAGCCCCAGCAGCATGCCGCGGGGCCACCGGGTGCGTTGCGGCAGGCAGTCGGCGATGACCAACGTCATCAGCACCGCGTTGATCTGGCCGTAGCCGAAGTTGGACATGATCGGTTCCATGTTCAGCCAGATCGCGGCCGCGACGATCGCGGTGGCCAGCACGGTGCGCCGCCACCACACCGGCCCGCCGGGCACCGCGGCGTCGGTGCACACCCCCAGGCGCTCAGCACGATCGCGGTCGACACCACCAGCAGCACCGTCGAGATGACCGTCAGCGCGGCGCCCGCCCCGCCCAGCGACACCCAGGTGAACGGGGTGAACAGCACGGCGGCCATCGGCGGATAGGTGAACGGCAGCGACGTTTCCTTGACCCCGGTGCGAAACAGCGCGTTGCCGTACAGGTGCTGGCCGTCGCGCCAGGCCTGGGCGCCCATCCGGTAGACGTCGATGTCGATGCGGTACGGCGTGTACCCGATCACCCGCCAGGTGGCGTACCCCAACGCCAGCACCGCCAGCACGGCTAAGGCCCGCCACGCACCCCCGCGCCCGCGCCAACGGCCCACGTCGGGCGACCGCGATGTACTCATGTCGCTCGACAGCCTATCCGCTGCCCGCGCCATGCCGAATGTGATCCGGGCGTGGTGTCGCCGTTGGGCGTACGTTTCTTAGGTGCTCGAGTGGTTCCAGCAGGACATCGTCAACCGCGGCCGACTGCCGTTGTTGTGCTGCCTGGTCGCGTTCATCCTGACGTTCCTGGTGACCCGGACCACGGTCCGCTACGTCCGGCGCCGCGCCGGCAGCGATGCCCCGCGCAAATGGTGGCAGCCGCGCAATATCTACGTCGGCTCGGTGCATATCCACCACGTGGTGTTCGGGATCATTTTGGCGCTGCTGTCCGGGGTGACGCTGGTGGCGCTGTCCAACCACGGGCGCGACTTCCAATTCATCGCCGCGGCCACCGTCTTCGGGATCGGGGCGGCGCTGGTGCTCGACGAGTATGCGCTGATCTTGCACCTGGCCGACGTGTACTGGGAGGAGGACGGGCGCTCGTCGGTGGACGCGGTGTTCGCCGCCGTCGCGGTGACCGGGCTGCTGGTGCTGGGCTTTCACCCGCTGACCTTCCTGCTGGCGGTGTGGCACGACACCCACTCCGACGTGATCCGGGCGGCGGTGATCGCCGGGGTGGTGACCACGCTGCCGCTGGCGGTGCTGGTGGTGCTCAAGGGCAAGGTGTGGACCGGGCTGATCGGGATGTTCTTTTTCCCGCTGCTGGTCATCGGGGCGGCCCGGTTGTCGCGTCCGCACGCCCCCTGGGCCCGGTTCCGCTACAGCCACCGGCCCGAGCGGATGCGGCGCGCCCTGCAGCGGGAACGCAAGCTGCGCCGGCCGGTGGTGCGCGCCAAACTGTGGCTGC
>PPEA01000083.1 GCA_002967005.1 Mycobacterium talmoniae | reverse complement strand
ACCAGCGAGCGGCCCGCGACCGTAAGAACCGGCCGGTGTCCGGCCACCGATCGGCCTCGGCGAGCTCGCGGTAGGCCGGCGCGCGCAGCCGCTGCGCGACCGTCGCGCAGACGTCGGGTACGGCGACGGCGACGCGTCGATGAACTCGCACAGACCCGATGCACTCGCAGACATGACCTCATCTTCGATCATCCCGGCACCGCCGAACGGTTAGGGTCGGGTGATGCCTGCAACGTCACCGCAACCGGTTTTGGCTCCGTTGACGCCGGCCGCCATCTTTTTGGTGGCCACCATCAACGAGGGCGGCGAGGCGACCGTCAACGAGGCGCTGGCCGATCTGTCCGGGCTGGTGCGCGCCATCGGCTTCCGGGATCCGACCAAGCGGCTGTCGCTGGTGACCTCGATCGGCTCGGCGGCCTGGGACCGGTTGTTTTCCGGGCCCCGCCCGGCCGAGTTGCATCCGTTCGTCGAACTCGACGGCCCGCGGCACCGCGCCCCGGCCACCCCCGGTGACCTGTTGTTCCACATCCGCGCCGAGGTGATGGACGTCTGCTTTGAGCTGGCCGGGCGCATCGTCAAAGCCATGGCCGGCGCGATCAGCATCGTCGACGAGGTGCACGGCTTCCGGTTCTTCGACAACCGGGATCTGCTCGGCTTCGTCGACGGCACCGAGAACCCGGACGGTCCGGTGGCCGTCGACTCCACCCAGGTCGGCGACGAAGACCCCGATTTCGCCGGGTCCTGCTATGTGCACGTGCAGAAGTACGTGCACGACATGGCGGGCTGGGAGTCGCTGTCGGTGACCGAGCAGGAACGCGCGTTCGGCCGCACCAAACTCGAGGACATCGAAATGCCCGACGAGGACAAACCGGCCAACTCGCATCTGGCGCTCAACGTGATCGAGGACGCCGACGGCAACGAACTCAAGATCGTGCGGCACAACATGCCGTTCGGCACGGTGGGCAGCGGCGAATACGGCACCTACTACATCGGCTACTCGCGCACCCCGGCGGTCACCGAACGGATGCTGCGCAACATGTTTGTGGGTGACCCGCCCGGCAACACCGACCGCATCCTGGACTTTTCCACCGCGCTGACCGGCGGACTGTTCTTCACCCCCACCATCGATTTCCTCGACGACCCGCCGCCGCTGCCCGACCAGGCCACGGCGGCCACAGCACCGCCCACCGTCAACCATGACTCGCTGGCGATCGGCAGCCTGAAAGGAATCCCGCAATGAACAACCTCTACCGCGATCTGGCCCCGGTCACCGACGAGGCGTGGGCCCAAATCGAAGAAGAGGCGTCCCGCACGTTCAAACGCCACATCGCCGGCCGCCGGGTGGTCGACGTCAGCGAGCCGGGCGGACCACAAGCCGCCGCGGTCGGCACCGGCCGGCTCATCGACGTGACCGCCCCCACCGACGGCGTCATCGCCCAACTGCGGGCCAGCCAGCCGCTGGTGCGGCTGCGGGTGCCGTTCACGCTGTCGCGCGCCGAAATCGACGACGTGGAACGCGGCGCCCAAGACGCCGACTGGGATCCGGTCAAAGACGCCGCCAAAAAGCTGGCGTTCATCGAAGACCGGGCCATCTTCGAGGGCTACCCGGCCGCCTCCATCGGCGGCATCCGCGCCGCCAGCTCCAACCAAGCACTCACCTTGCCCGCCGACGCCACCGACTTTCCCGACGTGATCTCCCAGGCGCTGTCCGAACTGCGGCTGGCCGGCGTGGACGGACCGTATTCGGTGCTGCTGTCGGCCGACGCCTACACCAAGGTCAGCGAAACCACCCAGCACGGCTACCCGATCCGCGAGCACCTGCGCCGCCTGGTCGGTGACGGAGAGATCATCTGGGCACCCGCGATCGACGGCGCGTTCGTGCTGACCACCCGCGGCGGCGACTTCGACCTGCAGCTGGGCACCGACGTGTCGATCGGCTACCTATCGCACGACGCCGACACCGTGCAGCTGTACATGCAGGAGACCCTGACATTCCTGTGCTACACCGCCGAAGCCTCGGTGAGCCTGAGCTCGTAGCAGTTCCTGCGCGAGCGTGCGTGTCCCCGGTCGACACGCCGGCGTTTTGACCGGGTTTGCGCACGCTCGGCGCCGGGGTGTTACGCCGCGAACCGCTCGCCGGCCAGCCGGTCGGCGGCCCGGCCGTTGGTGAGTTCGCCGCGGTGCTCGGGGTGCTGCCAATAGAAGCGGACCAGCTCGCGCAGCGCCCGGCCGTGGTGCGGGGTGAACGAGCGGGCGATCAGGCTCCGACGTGCCCCGTCGGACATCTCCATGACGATGGCGCTGGGCTGGTGGAGGCGACTGCTGGGCAACGTATCGGTGATGTCGTCCACCTCACCCCAGGAGCCCGCGACGGCGCGTCCCTGGGCGATCTCGAATCCGCGCGGGGTCAACCGCAGATACGTTCCCCGGGCAAAGTGCCGCCACAGCGCCGGTAGACCGAATACCGCGAGGACCGCGGCGATGCCGACCGAGTGGTAGTCCTCGTCGTCCAGCGGGATATCCAGTCGGTCCGCCAGGGCGAGGATTGCTCCCAGCCCCATGCCGATCTCCAGGCCGATCAACGCCACGCCCATGAGCGCGTCATTCACCCGATCCGGCCGAATCGTGGTGCCCGTCCGGTCGACCGCGACCCGCGCAGTGACGGCACCCACGCTGGCTTTGGCACCGCAGGCGAGCACGCCGAACAACGCCACCGCGAAGGCGAACGCAACGACCGCCGTCGGATATTCGCCGTGCCCGACCGCCGCGATCATCCACACCGTGCACAACAGGGCGAGGCCGCCGACGAATAGGAACCCGAAAACCTGCAGCGCGACGTGCTTCACAGCTGAACGCTTAGGCGGCCAGCACGGCGTCCAACGCGGAGTAGAACAACCCCAGCCCGTCGTCGGACGGACCGGTCAGCGCCTCGATGGCGTGCTCGGGGTGCGGCATCAGCCCGACGACGCGGCCGTTGGCGGAGCTGATGCCGGCGATGTCGCGCAGCGAGCCGTTGACGTTGTCGAGGTAGCGGAACACCACCCGCCCCTCGCCCTCCAGTTCGTCGAGCACCCGCTCGGACGCCACGTAGCGGCCCTCCCCGGATTTCAGCGGCACCAGCAGGTCGGCGTCCGGCTCGAACCGCGAGGTCCACGCGGTGCCGGTGGACGCCACCCGCAGCCACACATCGCGGCAGACGAAGTGCAGGCCGGCGTTGCGCGTCAACGCGCCCGGCAGCAGACCGGCTTCACACAACACCTGAAAACCGTTGCAAATCCCCAATATCGGCACGCCGCGGCCGGCGGCGGCGATGACTTCGCCCATCACCGGGGCGAACCGCGCGATGGCGCCGGCCCGCAGGTAGTCGCCGTAGGAGAACCCGCCGGGGACCACGACCGCGTCAACGCTTTTGAGATCGGCATCGGCGTGCCACAGGCTGACGGGCTCGGCGCCGACGAACCGCACCGCTCGGGCGGCGTCGACGTCGTCGAGGGTGCCGGGGAAGGTGATCACCCCGACCCGGCCGCTGGTCACGGGGTCTCCCGAGTGACGGCCCAGTCTTCGATCACCGTGTTGGCCAACAGCGATTCCGCGATTTGTGCGAGTTCGGCGTCGCCGATGCTGTCGTCCACCTCGAGCTCAAACCGCTTGCCTTGCCGAACATCCGACACGCCACCGTGCCCGAGCCGGGCCAGCGCACCAACGATCGCTTGACCTTGCGGGTCAAGGATCTCGGCCTTGGGCATCACGTGCACCACCACCCGGGCCACCGCGGCTCCTCGCTGTCGAGCTGAATGTTCGGCGCAATCCTACCGGTGCCCGGTCGGGGGTCGCCTGGTCAGTGGCAGGAGTCGAGGTAGGCGGTGCACAACGGCTTGACCAGCGCGTCGAGGACCTGGGCGTCGTCGATCACCGGCCACGGCACCTGCGGCGGTGCCGACGACCACAGGGTGAGCTCACTGATGGTGCTGCTCTGCTGGGCGGCCAGGTAGGTGTGCATGACCACCGGCCCGCTGATTACCGCGGCTAACCGGTTCGGCTCGTCGATGGTCAGCGACGGGGACTGGTCCGGCGCGCCGCGCTGGCAGCCGCGCAGCGCGGTGCGGGCGGCGTTGAACACCGACGCCGCGAGTTGGCCGGTGCGCCAGGTCTCCCCGCGCCAGTGCAGCACCTGAGCCTGCAACTGCCACTGGCCGTCCGGCTTGTCGACGACGGCCCGGCTGGCGACGACGTAGTCGCGCGGGTCCTGCGGCACCGGCGCGCTGGCGCACAGCTGCTCGAACCGAAACCGGGGTGTTCCGGTCACCGCGGCGGCCGGCCCGGCCGGCGCCGGCCAGTGGTACACCGCGTTCAGCGGCACCGCGGCCGGGTCGATCCACGCGGAATTGGGGATCTGGTCGCACAGCGTCGGGCAGGTCTGGGGTTCGGCATGCGCGGGCGCCCCGGACAGCGGGGCCGCCGCAAGCCCCCCGACGATCAGCACCGTTGCCATGATCACCCGCATACGCACTCCCTCAGCGCACAATCGTAGATATGCAACTGACGCATTTCGGCCATTCCTGTCTGCTCGCTGATTTCCATCACACCACCGTGCTGTTTGATCCGGGTAATTTCTCGCACGGTTTCGAGGGAATCAGCGGCTTGTCGGCGATCCTGATCACCCCATCAGCATCCCGATCACGTGGACACCGCTCGGCTGCCCGCGCTGCTGGAGGCCAACCCGGACGCGGCGCTGTACGCCGATCCGCAGACCGCCGCGCAGCTGGGCGCGCCGTGGCACGCGGTGCAGGTCGGCGACGAGTTCCGGGTCGGCCAGTTGACCATTCGCGGCGTCGGTGGCCGGCACGCGGTGATCCACCCGGAGATCCCGGTGATCGACAACATCTCGTATCTGGTGGGCGACGACGGGCACCCGGCCCGGTTCATGCATCCCGGTGACGCCCTGTTCGTGCCCGACGAGCCGGTGGACGTGCTGGCCACGCCCGCGGCGGCGCCGTGGATGAAGATCGCCGAGGCCGTCGACTACCTGCGCGCGGTGGCACCGACTCGGGCGGTGCCGATCCACCAGGGCATCATCGCCCCCGACGCCCGCGGCATCTACCACGGCCGGCTCGCCGAGATGACCGACACCGACTTCCAGGTGCTGCCCGAGGAGCGCGCGGTCACGTTCTAGGGCTGGCCTTGCCGCCGCGAGCGTGCGCAGATCCGGAAATCAGCGCGGCGTGTCGACCGGGGACACGCACGCTCGCGGCGAGGGAGCCAGGCG
>PPEA01000829.1 GCA_002967005.1 Mycobacterium talmoniae | reverse complement strand
GCACCGCCTGGGCCCCCGGTGCGCGCCGGCGATCTCGCGCTGCCGGCCAGTGCGGCACCTGGGTCGCGGTCGCCACGACGCCGATCCGACGGTGTGCCACACGACGCCACCGACACCGCGCCGCCGCTGACCGCGTGCAGTCGGGCGAACAACGGGTTGCAGGGTGCGGTGGCAGCGGTGCGCGGTCCAGGTGGCCAGCGCCTCCTCGCTGGGCAACCGCACCACCTCGGCGCGGTCGGCGCACCGATCGGCCCGGTACGGGTCGTCGGGCAGCACCCGCAGCGTCGGGTCCACCACCCCACCCAGTCGATGACACCCTCGGAGTCGACGTGCACCCACAGGTTTCCAGGCCGGCGTCCCACGCCCTGCCCTCCAGCACGACCAGCGCGACCACCCGCCCGATCACCGCGTGGGCCAGGGTGGCCGCCAGCTGGTGGGCGGCGGTGCTGCGACTGTCCATCTCCGCGGCGGCCGCGTCGAACATGCGCCGCAGCCGGTCGGTGGTCAGGGCCGACTCCAGCGGCCACCATCGGCGCCGCGATACGTCGGCCAGCACCGCCACACCGTAGACACGCGGACATTCCGGATACAGCTCACGAAGCCGCCGGCTGGATTCATGCAGCGGCAACGTGCGGTGGATCACCATTCCGGCGATGAGCGGATCGTCGACCACGGCGGTCACGGACACCTCCTCTAAGATAGGTAAGCCTAACCATAGTGGCAGATGCTGGCGGGCGCCGATGTGACGGCTCTCACACCGCGGCGTGGATGGCTCCCTCAGCTGCGTATTCACCGGTCACGGCCGGTGTGGCGGCCGGGCTGGCGCACCGGAGCCCCCCGAGCTAGGTACGACGGCCGGTAGTAAGGCGGGGTAGGCTTGCGATACCGCTCAGGAGATGAACAAACATGGCGAAGCTGACCCGTCTCGGGGATTTGGAGCGCGCGGTGATGGATCACCTGTGGTCCGCCGCGCAACCCCAAACGGTTCGCCAGGTGCACGAGGCGCTCTCGGCGCGCCGTGACCTGGCCTACACCACGGTGATGACCGTGCTGCAGCGGCTGGCCCGCAAGAATCTGGTCTCCCAGCTGCGTGACGACCGGGCGCACCGCTATGCCCCGGTGCACGGTCGCGACGAACTGGTCGCCGGGCTCATGGTCGACGCGTTGGATCAGGCCGCCGACTCGGGCAGCCGGCAGGCGGCGCTGGTGCATTTCGTCGAACGCGTCGGGGCCGATGAGGCCGAGGCGCTGCGCCGCGCGCTGGACGAACTGGAAGCCAAACACCGGATGCCTCCGCCTATTGGCGGTAGACCCGGCACCTGAGGGAGACTGGCAGCGTGTCCGCGCTGGCCTTCATCATCCTCGCGGTGCTGCTCGTGGGACCGGTACCGATGCTGCTCGCCCGGTCGACCTGGCCGTTGCGCGCACCGCGGGCCGCGGTCGTGCTGTGGCAGGCGGTCGCCGTCGCCGCGGTGCTCTCGGCGTTCAGGCGCCGGGATCGCGATCGCCAGCCGACTGTTCATGCCCGGCCCGGACGGGCGGCCCACCGCCACCATCCTCGGCGATATCGGTCGGATGGGCTGGCCGCTGTGGGCGCTGTACATGGGTGTGTTCGCGCTGACGCTGCTGGTCGGGGCCCGGCTGGGGATCGCGGTGCTGCGGGTGGCGATCGCCACCCGGCGGCGCCGGGCCCGGCACCGGATGCTGGTCGATTTGCTCGGCGTGTCCCACGACGCGGTTCCCGCCCACACCAGCGACGTGCGGGTGCTGGAGGTGGCCCAGCCGCTGGCGTACTGCCTGCCCGGGGTGCGCAGCCGGGTGGTGCTCAGCGAAGGGACGCTGACCAGCCTGTCCAACACCGAAGTCGGTGCCATCCTCACCCACGAGCGGGCCCATCTGCGCGCCCGCCACGACCTGGTGCTGGAGGCCTTCACCGCCGTGCACGCCGCCTTCCCGCGGTTCGTCCGCAGCGCAGCGCGCTGGACGCGGTGCAGCTG
>PPEA01000828.1 GCA_002967005.1 Mycobacterium talmoniae | reverse complement strand
CGAACTTGAGCGGCACGGACTGTTTTCCCCACCGGGCACTGCGAGGGCGTCGCGCTGGGCGGTTACCTGCTGCAGGGCGGCTACGGCTAGAACGGCCGGGTGCTGGGCCCCGGCTGCGAGAGCGTGCTCGGGGTCGACGTCGTCACCGCCGACGGCCAACAGCGCTACTGCGACCCGGACACCCACGCCGACCTGTACTGGGCCGCCCGCGGTGCCGGACCCGGATTCTTCGCCGTGGTCACCGCATTTCACCTGCGATTGCACCCACGGCCGGCGGTCTGCGGCCGCGGCATCTACAGCTATCCCGTCGACGCGGCCGACGAGGTGTTTCGCTGGACGCGGGAGATCAGCCCGCGCGTCGATGCGCGGGTCGAACTGCAGCTGATCGCGAAGCGACCGGCCCCCGGTCACCCGGGCCCCAGCATCGTGGTGGCCGCCCCGGTGTTCGCCGACTCGGAAGCCGAAGCCCAAGCGGCCCTGGCGATCCTGGGCAGCTGCCCGGCCATCGACCAGGCGATCGACCGAATCCCGTATGCGCCAACCAGCTTGGCCGAGTGGTACGCCACGGCCAGCGCCGACTATCCGCGCGGACACCGCTACGCCGTCGACAACATGTGGACCTCGGCGTCGGCCGAGGAGCTGCTGCCCGGCCTGCGCCGCATCCTCGACACCATGCCGCCGCCGCCGTCGCATCTGCTGATGTACAACTGGGGCCGCCGCGCCGCGCGCCGGGGGCTGTTCTACGGCCTGGAGGACGAGATCAACCTACGGGATTTGGGCCGACCCCGCCGACGATGGGCGCTACCGCGGCTGGGCGGAAACCCAGATGGCCGCGATGGCGCATCTGGCCAGCGGCATCAACCTGTGCGACGAGAACCTGGGTCGGCGCCCGGCCCGGTTCGCCACCGCCGAAAACATGGCCCGGCTGCAGCGGGTGCGCGCCGCCTACGACCCCGATGGCCGCTTCCACCGCTGGCTGGGAAGTTAGGTTAGGGTAGCCAATTCCACCTCGGCGGGTGCTACCCGAATTACCCCGCAAACCGCGCCGTCGTAAACGGGCCACGTTAAACTCCCACCGCGAACGGTCCCGCGATCGCCAGGAGGCGGTGTTGGTGAAGGAGCCGCCGGTCGGCGGCACAACGTTGGAGTGGCAAGCCGCATCGCAGTTCGGTCCCTACGTGCTGAAGCGGCTGCTGGGTCGCGGCGGCTTCGGCCTGGTGTATGAGGCGTTCGACACGAACAAGAGCCGGACCGTGGCGTTGAAGTTGCTGCCGCAGTCGTGTTCGACCAACCCGGTGTTCCGGACCCGGTTGTTCCGGGAAGCCAGCACCGCCGGCCGGCTCACCGACCCGCATGTGGTCCCCATCCACGACTACGGCGAGATCGAGGGCCAGCTGTTCATCGACATGCGGCTGGTGCGGGGCACCGACCTGCGCACCGTGTTGGACGAAAAGGGGCCGCTGTCCCCGGCGCGGGCGGTGTCGGTGGTCGGGCAGATCGCGTCGGCGCTGGATGCCGCGCACGCCGAACAGATCGCCCACCGCGACGTCAAACCCGCCAACATCCTGCTCACCGAGGGCGATTTCGCCTGCCTGGCCGACTTCGGGTTGGCCAACGCGGCCACCGACGCCAAACTCACCACCACCGGCAGCACCGTGGGCACCTTCGCCTACATGGCCCCCGAACGGCTCGCCGATGAGCAGACCGACCACCGCGTCGACGTCTACGCCCTGGCCTGCGTGCTGTACGAGTGCCTGACCGGTGGCCCGCCGTACACGGCCAGCGAGCTGGCGGCGCTGATCGCCGCCCACCTGACCACCGCCATCCCGCGGCCCAGCCAACAACGCCCGGGTATTCCGGCCGCCTTCGACGACGTCATCGCCCGCGGCATGGCGAAAAACCCCGACAAGCGCTACTCCAGCGCCGGCGAGTTGGCCGCGGCCGCCCGCCGCGCGCTCGGCCACCACCACGACACCTTTCCGGCGAGGCTGACGCCTG
>PPEA01000827.1 GCA_002967005.1 Mycobacterium talmoniae | reverse complement strand
CGGCCAGCACACAGCCGACCAGCACCGAACCCAGCACCACCGCCACCGCGATCCAGGTGCCCGTGGGGGCGGGCTGCGCCCCGGAGGTCGGGTCACCGACCACCACGACCAGCGCCAGCGCCGCGGCGAGCAGCGCCGCCCAGGTCCATTCCCAGCGGGTCACCCGGTGCCGGGTCAGCCGGGCGTAGATCGGTAAGGCGAACAGCAGCGCGGTCACCTGCAGCCCGGTCACCAGCATCACCGACCCGGCCGCCAACGCGGCGGCCTGCAGCGCGTAATTGGCGACGGCCGCCCCGCCGCCGCCCCACCAGCGCGGATCGCGCAGCGACATCCGGAACAGCTCGAGGTGGCCGACCTCGTCGTCGGTGATCTCCTGCGCGGAGCGCTGCCGGATCACATCGCCGACCGCGGACGCCAGGGCCGCGCACAGCGCCAAAAGCGCCGCGATGATGTTCGCGGGCTGCATAGACGGCCTCCTCAACCCCCCGTCCGGCCCGGCCAGCGGTACACCCCCTGTGACCGGGCACGCCAGTGTGGCTGGACAACGTCAAGGTGTGGCGCAGGGCGCGCCGAACTCTGCAAGTTACTGGTGGGAACGATACCTGTCAGCGGCCCGATGACCGGTCAGCGACGACGGCCATGTCGTCGGGGCGGTCGAGCTGCGCGTCGGCGGCCTCGTCGCGGGCCAGCGCCGCGGTCGCCACGATCATCACCACCACCGCCACCACCAGGGTCACCCAGCCCACCTGCCGGGCCGCAGCACCTTCACCGAGCAGCGCGACACCGAGCCCCGCGGCCACCACCGGTTCGGTCACCGTCATCGTCGGCAACGTGACGGTCAGCGCGCCGGCCCGAAACGACGACTGCTGAAACACCGTGCCGGCCGTGGCCACCACCAGCCACGCATACAGTTCCGGTGAGCGCAGCAGCGGCAGCGGGCCGTGGCCGAGCAGGTCGACGACGCCCTTGGTGAGCACCGCGAACAGCCCCCACGACGACGCCGAGACCACCGCCAGCAGCACCGCCGCCACCCGCCCGGGCCGATACCGCGCCCCCAGCATGCACAGGACCACCACCGGCCCGAACACGGCGGCCACCGCGATCCAGGTGCCCAGCGACGCCCGCGACTGACCGGCGGTGGGTGCCCGGCGACGACGATGACCGCGACCGCGGCGGCCAGTAGCGCCGCCCACCGCCACTCCGCGCGGGTCACCCGGTGACCGGCCAGGTGTGCGTTGATCGGCAGCGCGAACAGCAGCGAGGTCACCAGCAACGCCTGCACCAGCAACACCGAGCCCAATCCGAGGGCGGCGGCCTGCAACCCGAACCCGGCGGCCGACACCAGGGTGCCCGACCACCACCGGGTGTCCCGCAACAGCCGGGTGAACAGCCCGATGTGCCCGACCGGCTGGTCGGTGACCTCGTGCGCCGACCGCTGGTGCAGCACGTCACCGATGGCGATCAGCAGCGCCGCGCCCAGGGCGAGCAACGCGGCGATATCGGCCTTCGCCAACCGTTGACCTCCTCGCCGACCGGACCGGTGCGCAGAATTATCCACCCACCCGGCGCAGCCGATCACCGCGGCCGACGCCAAGCGGGCAACGCTGGCGCCGTCGAACTGCTTCAATACCCTGTGGGGAGTCCGTGGCTCCCCGGATGGTCGTCGATGGCGCCGCGGTGCGCGGCAGGTGCGCGGGTGTGCCCGCGCGAAGGGTAGGTGACGTAGCGCATGAGTACCGGCAACGATTCGCCCCGCCCGGGCCCCCGTCCGGGACCGCGTCCCGGCCCGCGGCCGACAGTCGCGGCCCACCATCCACCCGATCGCCGCGCCGACCCCCACCGATCCGCACCGGTTCGGCCGGGTCGACGACGACGGCACGGTGTGGCTGATCAGCTCCGCGGGCGAACGGGTCATCGGCTCCTGGCAGGCCGGCGACCGGGAGGCCGCCTTCGCCCACTTCGGGCGCCGCTTCGACGACCTGAACACCGAGGTCGCGCTG
>PPEA01000826.1 GCA_002967005.1 Mycobacterium talmoniae | reverse complement strand
GCCGACGAACAGCTTGGTCAGCGACAGCCCCGCGACATCCTTGAGCCGCGGACCACCCAACCGCACGGCGGTGCCGTTCGGCCAGCACCGCCGCGAGCATGAACTGCGGCGGGGTGCCCGGCGGGGGCGGCGGCGAGATCCGGGCTAGCACCTCACCGGCCAGCCGATAGGCCAGCTGATCGCGCACCCGCGGATCGAGTTGTGGTGCGCGGGACAGGAATTGACGGGCTACCTCGCCTGCTCGGGTCGCAGCCCGGACAACTGCAGCGACGACGCCCACCACGCCAGCGCCGGGGGCATCACCGGCGGCGGCGCCATCCGGGGGCCCCGCTCGCTGATCACCACCGTGCCGGCGAACAGATCGCCGATCCGCTTGCCCCGCGGCGAGATCAGGCTGCAGATCACCGCGGGGCTCCCGGCCAACATCCAGATCTCCACCACCGACGCCAACGCCCGAAACAGCGCCTGCCGGAAGCGTTCCGGGCTGCCGTCGTCGCAGACCACCCGCAAACCCATCGCCATCTTGCCGAGCGACCGGCCGCGCGTCGTGGTTTCACAGATGACCGGGTAACCGACCTGCACCAGCACGGTGAAGATGATCAGGATCGCCGTGGACAGCGCCTTGTCGAATTGGAACAGGGTGAACGACCACAGCAGCACGCCCAGCACGTAGCCGGTGAACATCACCACGATGTCGATCAGCGCACCGACGGCGCGCACCGGCAGCTGGGCGATCTTGACGTCGAGTTCGACGGCGTCCCCGGTCACCACCTGCGACATACCGCAACGCTACCGGCCGCGCGGCTACCCTGACCCGGTGGATGTCGACGCGTTCGTGCTGGCCCACCGCGCCACCTGGGACCGGCTGGACTGGCTGGTCAAGAAGCGTCGGCGGTTGACCGGTGCCGAAGTCGACGAGCTCGTCGAGCTCTATCAGCGGGTGTCCACCCACCTGTCGATGCTGCGGTCCGCCTCCTCGGATTCCGCGCTGGTCGGCGGGCTGTCCAGCCTGGTGGCGCGGGCGCGGGCCGCGGTCACCGGCGCACACGCGCCGTTGTGGCGCGAGTTCACCCGTTTCTGGCGGGTGTCCTTCCCGGTGGTGGCCTATCGCGCCCGGTGGTGGTGGTTGGCCACCGCGGCGGCGTTCGTCGCGGTCACCGTGGTGATCGCCGTCTGGGTCGCCGCCAACCCCGAGGTGCAGGCCACCATCGGCACCCCGACGCAGATCGGGGAACTGGTCAACCACGATTTCGGGTCGTATTACAGCGAGGACCCGTCGCCGTCGTTTTTCTTGCATGTCTTCGTCAACAACGTCAAGGTGGCCCTCACCTGGATCGGCTGCGCGATCCTGTTGGGTCTGCCGGTGCCGTTCATGCTGTTCTCGAACGCGGCCAACACCGGTGTTATCGCCGGGCTGATGTTTCCGGCCGGCAAGGGCGGATTCATGCTGAGCATGCTCACCCCGCACGGGCTGCTGGAGCTGACGGCGGTGTTCCTGGCCGCGGCGGCGGGCATGCGGCTGGGCTGGACGGCGATCTCGCCGGGGGATCGGCCGCGCGGCCAGGCGTTGGCCGAGCAGACCCGCGCGGTGATCGCGGTCGCGCCGGGCTGGTGGTGATGCTGCTGGTGGCGGGGTCGATCGAAGCGTTCGTGACCCCGGCACGCTGGCCGACGGTGCTGCGGATCGGCATCGGTGTGCTGGCCGAGGCGGCGTTCCTGGGCTACATCGGGTATTTCGGCCGGAAGGCCGTCGCCGCCGGGGAGACCGGCGACCTCGAGGACGCCCCCGACCTCGTACCGACCCGATAGCAGCGCCGAGCAGACACAAAAGCCTCCTTTTTACCGAGATTCGGCGGCTTTGCGTCTGTTCGCGGGGTTGGCGACGCGCTACAGCCGGCCGGCGGCTTCATGGCCAGGTAGTGGTCGGCCAGCGCGGGGCAAGCTCGTCGGGCGGGCGCGGACCACCTCCACGCCGGCGTGCCGCAACCGCGACGCCATCGCCC
>PPEA01000825.1 GCA_002967005.1 Mycobacterium talmoniae | reverse complement strand
GGCGCCGATCGTCACCAGACCCGACAGGCTCAGCGGGCTGTACCGCAGCCACGACGGCCGCCACCGGGCCAGCACCACCGCCTCAACCGCGGCGGCACCGGGTTCGGCCCCGGCCGGCTCCGCGGACCCGGCCAACAGCGTGGCCCGCAACCGCGACACCTGGTCGGCTTCCACCGCGTCCAGCTCGAAAACGTTGTCGCCCTTGGCTTCTTGGCCGGTACTGACCCGCAACACGGTGAGCCCCAACAGCCGGTGCAGTGGCCGCGCGTCGGTGGTCACCGACCGGATCCGGTTGCGCGGCACCGACAGCACCTTGCGCTGCAGCACCCCGGATCGCAGCTGCACCTGTCCGGAGTCCAGATCGCCCTCGATGCGGTAGCTGGTGGTAAACCAGCGCGCCACCCCCAGCGCGGCGGTGACCGCCAGCGCCGCCAACGTCCACAGCGGGTTGCCGGTGGTCGACCCCAGCACCACCGCGCCGACCAGCAGCGGCAGCTGGCGCAGCATTTCGTGCACCGGATGCACCAGCAGCATCCGGGGACTCAGCCGCTGCCAGGCCAGATCGGGGTGCGCCGGGGCGGTCGGGGTCACGTGGCGTCCTCGGCGCCGATCGCGGCGATATCGGTGAGCTGCGCGACAACCCGGTCGGCGACGTCGGCGTCCAGCGCGACGATGCGCACCGCCCCCGCCGACGACGCCGTCGTCACGGTGACGTTGGCCAGCCCGAACATCCGATCCAGCGGGCCGCGGTAGGTGTCGACGGTCTGCACCCGCGAGATCGGGGCGATGCGCCGCTCCTGGACCAGCCACCCGGTGCGGGTGTACACCGCCTGCGGGCTGATCTCCCAGCGGTGCACCCGATACCGCCACAGCGGCGCCACCACCACCGACACCGCCAAGCCCAGCCCGGTGGCCGCCAGCACCAGCGCGTGCAGCCACACCAGCCGGCCGTCCAACACCGCCCACAGCAGTTGCCCGATCAGCAGCAGCAGCCAGGGCACCGCCCCGCCCAACGCCCACACCAGCGGCGCCTTGCGGCTGGGCGGATGCGCGGGATCGGTCATCATCACCATGATGTAAGGATGACGCACCGGACGTCGGGCCATGCGGAGACTCGAATCAGCCAGGAAATCCACCGCGGCCGTATCCGCAGTTCACCGCAGCCACCACCGGAAGAAAAGGCGTTCCACAGCAATCGCCAACCGTGTTTAACTACCGACCATGAGTTTTCATCGGGGTGTGTCGGCAATACTTGCGATCGTGGTCGCGATCGGCCTGGCCGTCGCGGGGTGCGGGAGCAAGACTAAGCACGACTCCACCAAGCAGTCCACGCCCACCAGTACCCGCGCGAGCGACCACACCGATACCGGTGGGGCGGAACGTGCCGACGCCGCGTCGCTGCCGGCCGGCTTCCCAACCGACGTGCCGGTGATCAATGGGCATATCGAGGGTCATCGGGAGTTAGGTCCGCTCGGGGGGCTGACCCGCTGGCAGCTGACCGTGACGGGGATCGACGCCGACGCCGGCGACGCGGCCCAACACCTGTTGCTCGACGGCGGCTTCACCCGTGACAGCCAGGGTCGCGACCTCGAACTCTGCAATGCAGACGACGACCGATCGGACTTCGACGGGAAAAAGACTTCGGTGCTCTACACAATCACGTTGTGCTCCAACACCGCCGGCCCAAACCCCCAGATCAAATACGATATCGCCGTCATCGATGTGGGTAGGTCCGAGGTCGCTCCGGCCCCATCGCTTCCGCCGCTGCCCAACCTCGGGGGCTAGGCGCCGGGCGCACCAACGCTAAATGCCGGCACACCGCCAGCCGGACGCCGCGCAGACGCCGTGAGTATCGTCTTTCGGCATGGACACACGCGGCAAATGGACCGCGGCCGACGTGCCGCAGCAGACCGGCCGGATCGCGGTCGTCACCGGCGCCAACACCGGAATCGGGTACCACGCGGCGGCGGTGCTGGCCGACCGCGGCGCGCGCGTGGTGTTGGC
>PPEA01000824.1 GCA_002967005.1 Mycobacterium talmoniae | reverse complement strand
CCACCGTGCAGCAACCGGCGGCGACGCCGCCGCGGACCTGCCGGCGCCGGAGGCCCTCACCGAGGTGCTGTACCGGCTGGCCGACCCGGGCATACCGGGCACCGACAAACTGAACCTCGTCGCCGGCGCGACCGCCGCCGACGCCGCCACCCTGGACAAGTTCGCCAAGGCGTTGCTGGACAACGGGTACACCCCGCCCAGCTTCGACGCGACCGACCTGGCGTGGTCGGATGCGAACCCGGCCGATGTGGTGGCCACCGTCACCGTCAACAAACCCGAGCCCGACGGCGGGTTTTCAATCCCGATGGAATTTAAGCCGCACCAGGGCGGCTGGCAGCTGTCCCGGGAAACCTACGACATGCTGCTGAACCTCGGCAAAACCTCGGCCCCGACGTCGCCGGGCCCGCCCGGCTGACCCGCATACCGGGATGTGGATCGGTTGGCTGGAGTTCGACCTGCTGCTCGGTGACGTGCATTCGCTCAAGCAGAAGCGGTCGGTGGTGCGCCCGGTGGTGGCCGAGTTGCAGCGCAAGTTCGCCGTGTCGGCCGCCGAGACCGGATCCTTGGACCTGCACCGGCGGGCCAGCATCGGGGTGGCGACGGTGTCGGCCGACCGCGCCCATGCCGTGCAGGTGCTCGACGCCGCCGAACGGCTGGTGGCCGCCCGCCCCGAAATCGAGCTGCTGTCCACCCGCCGCGGCCTGCACCGCAGCGACGACTAGAGGTTATTTGCCGCCCAGTGTGGGGTTAATCCACGCGTCGCCGACGCAGGCGTGCCTTAACCCCACACTCGGCGCCCCGGCCCCTCGGCTACAGCTGTTTGCGCCGCCGCGGGGTCGGCGCGACGACACCGGGCGCCAGCCGACGCACCGCCACCAGGAACGCGGTGTGGCCGCGCATGCTGTGCTGCGGGCGCACCGCCAACCCGACGACGTCCCAGCCGCGCTGCAGCGTCTCCCAGGACCGCGGCTCGGTCCAGCACCGCTGCTCGCGCAGCGCCTCCACCACCTTCGACAGCTGGGTGACGGTGGCGACGTAGACCACCAACACACCGCCGGCCACCAGCACCCGCGCCACCGCGTCGAGCACCTCCCACGGCGCCAGCATGTCCAGCACCACCCGGTCGATCGAACCGTCCGCCAGCTCGGTGTCGGCGACGTCGCCGATCAGCAACCGCCAGTTGTCGGGAACCGCACCGAAAAAGGTCTCCACATTGCGCCGGGCGTGCTCGGCGTGGTCGTCGCGCACGTCATAGGAGATCACCTGCCCGCCCGAGCCGACCGCCCGCAGCAGCGAGCAGGTCAGCGCCCCCGAGCCGGCCCCGGCCTCCAGCACCCGGGCGCCGGGAAGATGTCGCCCTCGTGCACGATCTGGGCGGCGTCCTTGGGGTAGATCACCTGGGCGCCCCGCGGCATCGACATCACGTAGTCGACCAGCAGCGGGCGCAGCACCAGAAACGGATCACCGTTGGCGGCGGTGACGACGCTGCCCTCCGGCAGCCCGATCACCGCATCGTGGGCGATCGCCCCGCGGTGGGTGTGAAACTCCGCGCCGGGGGTCAGCAGCATCGTGTAGCGGCGGCCCTTGGCGTCGGTGAGCTGGACGCGATCTCCCTCGCGGAACGGGCCGGTTGCTGACACAGGCGTCTAGCCTGCCAGCAGACCCGCCGGGATACGTGCGCGGGGCTGTCGGGGGTTCCTCGTAGGCTGCCGGGTATGAGCGCGGAGGAGGCAGCCAAACCCACCCGGCCGGCGTTGTCGCCGTCGCGGGCGGCGGACTTCAAGCAGTGCCCGCTGCTGTACCGGTTCCGGGCGATTGACCGGTTGCCCGAGCCGCCGTCGACGGCGCAGCTGCGCGGGTCGGTGGTGCACGCCGCGCTGGAGCAGCTCTACGGCCTGCCCGCCGCCCAGCGCGACCCGGACACCGCCACCGCGCTGGTGACGCCGGCCTGGCAGCAGGTGGTCGACGCCGACCCCGACCTGGCCGGGCTGCTGGACCCCGAGCAGC
>PPEA01000823.1 GCA_002967005.1 Mycobacterium talmoniae | reverse complement strand
CAGCACGCCGGTGGCCAACCACCACAGCGTGATCGCCGCGGCGACGGCCACCGTCGGCGGACCCCACCGCCGCAGCGCGGGGGCGGCGGTGTCACGCACGGTCATCACAGTCCACCTGTTCAATTCGGGTGAGGTCGGCGGGCAACCCGAACGCGGCGGGACCGCCGTGCCCGGTCAGCGCCGACCGGACGAAGCTGTCGTCGACCAGGTCGGCGTGCACCCGGTCGAGGTCGAGCCGGTCGAGGAAGCGGCGGTCGCCGTCGACGACGGTGTCGCCCATCGCCTCGACCAGTCGGCGGGTGAAGCTGGGAAACGGGAAGGGCTGAAAGCCGAGCTGCTGGGGCCGCCACTGCGGATGGGTCAGCCCCGGCGACACCGGATAGCTCAGCGCGGTGTGAATGGCCGGCGCCGGCTGCGGCAGGTAGCCATGGGCCAGCGTCGTCGCCGCCGCCGCGCGGTCGGCGTTGATGCGCCGCTGGGCGCCGACGATCGCCTCGACGAGGCCCTGCGCGGCCCGCGGCCGGTGTTCGAGCAGATCGGCGTGGGCCAGCACCACGCAGCAGGCGTGGTCGCGCCAGACATCGCCGAGGAAGGTGTGGATGCGGCCGATGCGCCGCAGCTGCGCCATCGCGTTGAACGGGTCGCCACCACGTACCCGGCGATCGAGCGGTTGGCCAGCGCCGGAACCATGTCCGAGGGGCTCATCACCACGAGTTCCACGGTGCGGGCCGCCCGCGAGGCGCCTTGGCGCACGACGGGTTTGAGCCCGTGCGCCCGCAGCAGCTGTTGCAGGATGATGTTGTGGATCGACCACCAGAACGGGATGGCCACTTGAGCGCCGGCGAGTTGGTCGAGGCCGCCGATGTGCGGGGCAACGGTCAACGCCGACCCGTTGGTGTGATTCCAGGCCAGGATCCGCACCCGGGATCCCAGCACGGCGCGCAGCTGGATGGCGGTCGGCATCAGCATGTGCACGGCGTCGACCTGACGGGTGACGAACGCTTCGGCCAGCGATGCCCAGCTGCGGAACAGCACGGGTTTGGCCGCGCTGACCACGTCGGGCGGGTAGAGGCCGGCCGCGTGCGCGATCAGCAGTGGTGCCGCGTCGGTGATCGGCAGGTAGCCGATCCGCAACCGACCGCTGGTGTTGGTGCGGTCGGTGGCGGCGGCGTGCACCAGGTCGGCGGCGACGGCGAGGCCGCCGGCCGCGGCCAGCGCGGCCGTGCCGGTCAGCAGGGCGCGGCGGGAGACGGCGGTGCTCATTGGTCCCCCGTGCCATAGCGGTCCAGGATGTCTTGCCGTAGCGTGTCTTTCGCTGTGCCGGTGTCGGGCCGCCATTCCCGTCGGATCCGCCCGTCGGGCCCCAGCAGCAGCACCCGGTCGGCCAGGAGCAGGGCTTCGTCGACGTCGTGGGTGACCAGGACGACGGTGATGGCCAGCTCGGCGGCCAGCGCACCCAACCAGCCCTGCAGGTCCGCGCGGGTGGCCGGATCCAGCGCGCTGAACGGCTCGTCGAGCAGCAGCAGCCGCGGCCGGACCGCGATCGCGCGGATCACCGCCGCCCGTTGCGCCTGTCCGCCGGACAGTTCGTCGGGGTAACGGTCGGCGACCGGCTCCAGCGCGAACCGGCGGATCAGCTCGTCGGCGTAGCCCGGCTCGAACGCGGCCCGGTGCGCGGCCAACCGCCCGGCGAAACCGACGTTTTCCCGCACGGTCAGCCAGGGCATCAGCAGCGGCTGCTGAAACACCATGCCGGTCTGCGGGCGGGACGCGGCCCCGTCGCCACCCCAGTCGATGCTCCCGGCGCTGAGCTCCTCCAACCCGGCGAGCACCCGCAGCAGGGTGGACTTGCCGCTGCCGCTGCGGCCGAGCACGGCCAGGAATTCGCCCTCGTCGATGCCAGGTCGACACCGGCCAGCACCGGGGTGTCACGGTTAAAGCTTTTGTGGCCACCGGTTATTCGTACTGTTCCAGTTCCCACCGCCAGTTGTCCCTCCCGAGGGTGATTGGACCGGCAGGAAAG
>PPEA01000822.1 GCA_002967005.1 Mycobacterium talmoniae | reverse complement strand
GATGCCGAAGCGGCCCGCGCCGGAACCGCAGCCGCCGGCCGGTCCGGGATCACACACCCGGCCGTCGGAGTCGCCGACCCGGCAGATGAGGGTGGGCCGGGACGCCCACGAACCCCCCACCAACCGGATTCCCGGCCCGCCGCCGATCACCACGCAGGACCTCCCGGTGGAACCGCCGACCGGCCAGACCACGACGATGGATTTCTCGGCACCGGCGGCCCAACCCAAGCGCAACCTGTTCGGCTTCCTGCGCGATCCGCTGTCGATCTTTTTGGTTTTCGTCACCACGCTGGCGTTGGTGGTCGCCGGGCTGATCGGCGCCGAGCTCTACGCCCGGCACATCGCCGACGACAAGATCACCAAGGCCACCGAGTGCGAGGTGGAAGACAACGCCAAGGCGTCGTTCGGGGTGTCGCCGCCGTTCCTGTGGCAGCACATCACCGGCCACTACACCAACATCTCCATCAAGACCGCCGGCAACCAGATCAAGGACGCCAAGGAGATGACGGCCGAGCTGAGCATCTCCGACGTCCGGTTGCACGACACCGGCGACTCCGGCGGCACCATCGGCGCCCTGGACGCCACCCTGATCTGGTCGGCCAGCGGCATCGAGCAAACCATCCAAAACATGGTGCCGCTGTTGGGCAAGATGGTGGACAGCGTGACCACCCACCCCGACGACGGCACCGTCGAACTCAAGAGCACGTTGGGCGGTGTGGTCGTCAAACCCCAGGTGCAGAACAACCAGCTGTCGCTGCAGCTGGTCAAGCTGTCGGGGCTGGCCAGCTTCGCGGGGGCGCTGGCGACGGAGAACATTCAGCCCGAGCTGGACAAGTTCACCGACAAGTTGACCAGCAAATACCCGCTGGGCATCCACCCGGACAGCCTGCAGGTCACCGATACCGGTGTGATTGCGAAGTTCTCCACCCGAAACGCCAGCATCCCGACGCACGGTCAAAACCCGTGCTTTGCCAACCTCTAAGCGACGGAGGCCTTTAGTGACCGTTCAGGTTGATCGGGCAGAATCACGCGGATGACCACACCGCCAACCCAGAAGCGACGTTTTATCCGCGGCCCGGAGTCCATCGTGTTGATCGTGGCGATCGCGTTGGCGGTGGTGGTCGTGGGGCTGGTCGGCACCGAGGTCTACGCCCGGCACCACGCGGCCAGCGTGATCACCGACGCGGTGCAGTGCGAGGTCCAAGACACCGCGAAGGTGTCGTTCAGTTCGACGCCCCCGGTGCTGTGGCAGTACCTCACCGGTCACTACACCGACATCTCGGTGCACACCGCCGGCAACCAGGTGCGCGACGCCAAGGGCATGACCGTCGACCTCGACATCCAGAACATCCAAGTGAACCGCTCCGGCGACTCCAAGGGCACCATCGGCGCCCTCAACGGCACCATCACCTGGTCGGCGGACGGCATCAAGCAGTCGATCCAGGACGCCATCCCGGTGCTCGGCGACCTGGTGACCAGCAGCGTGGAAACCAACCCCAGCGACGGCACCATCAAGTTGAAGGGTCTGCTGGACAGCGCCACCGTCAAACCGCAGATCGTCGACAACGGGCTGTCGCTGCAGGTGGTCCAGCTCAAGGCGCTGGGCTCCGAGAAGTCCACCCAGTCGGTGCAGCAGCACCTGGACGACCTCACCTCGAAGGCCACCAAGAACTACCCGCTGGGCATCCACGCCGACGGGGTGAAGGTGACCGATAGCGGGGTGGAGGCCACCTTCTCCAGCAGCAACGCCACCATCCCGGCGTCGTCGCAGTCGCAGACCGGTCAGGACTGCTTCAGCGGGCTCTGATCCGCCCGACGACGATGCGCGCCGCGCAGCGGCGGGAGGAGAAGTCGGGCTGGCTAACCCAGGCCGTCGAGCACCGCCCGGGTGCCGGATAGCCCCAGCCGGGTGGCGCCGGCCTCCAGCATCGCGACCGCGTCGGCGGCGGTGCGGATCCCGCCGCTGGCTTTGACCCCGAGGCGGTCGCCCACGGTGTGCGCCATCAGCGTCACCGCCGGCACCGACGCCCCGCCCGCGGGGTGAAACCCGGTGGAGGTCTTCACCATGTCG
>PPEA01000821.1 GCA_002967005.1 Mycobacterium talmoniae | reverse complement strand
GCGCTATCTGCACACCGAACCCGGCGCGGCGACCGATGTGCTGGCCACCTGGTCCGAGCTGCTGGCCGGGCGGGCCGAGGTGACCAGCCGCGACGAAGTAGTGGGAGCCGGGCTGTTCGGGCCGGTTGCCCCGCAGCACCTGCCCCGCATCGGCGACGTCGTGGTGACCTGTACCGGCGATACCGCGATCCTGGCCAGCGGCCACGAGCCGCCCCAGGTGGCGGACCTGGTCGGGATGCACGGCGGGGCCACGCCGGTGGAGACGGCGATCCCGTTGATAACTTTCCGTTGAGTCTGCGTGTACGGCGCGGTCTACTCGCACTTTTGCGCCATAGCCGCAGAGTCAACGGCCGGAGTTAGTCCGGTTCGCCGTATTCGTCGAACCAGTAGGCGAGTTTGCCGCGGCGGCTCACCGCGCGCAGGCGGCGTTCGGTGGCGACCCGGGTCTTGCTGGTGGTCACGATCAGCAGCTCGTCGCCGACGGCGATGCGGGTGTCGGGCTGCGGCACGAAGGTGTGGCCGTCGCGGATGATCAACGTGATCACGCTGGGGTCGGGCAGCCGCAGTTCCAGCACCGACACGTTGTTCAACCGGGACGCCGGCAGCACCGTCATCGTCAACAGCTCGGCCTCCAGCACATCCAGCGGCGCCGACTCGACGTGGATCTCGCGGGTGGTGTCCCGCGGGATCAGCCGCATCACGTGCGCGATCAACCCCAGGCTGGGCCCCTGCACCAGGGTGAACACCACGACCAGGATGAACACGATATTGAGCAGCCGGAAGCTGTCCGGGACGCCGGCCACGATGGGGAAGGTGGCCAACACGATCGGCACCGCGCCGCGCAGCCCGGCCCACGACAAGAACACCTGCTCGCGCCACGGCACCCGGAAACCGGCCAACGAGATCAGCACCGACAGCGGCCGGCCGAGCAGCAGCAGCACCGCCCCAGCGACGACGGCCGGGATCAGCTCACCGGACAGGTCGCCGGGGCTGACCAGCAGACCCAGCAGCACGAACAGACCGATCTGGGCCAGCCACCCCAGCCCCTCGGCGAACGACCGGGTGGCCGAGCGATGCGGCAACCCGGAGTTGGCCAGCACCACCGCGGCCAGGTAGGCGGCGATAAATCCGTTGGCGTGCACGGTGCCCGCCCCGCCGTCGTGCCCGGTGTTCAACGCCGCCAGCAAGTCGACGACCTCGGCGCCCCGGACCTCGCCGACCACAATGCGGTCCGGCCGCATCCGCAGCGCCTGCCGGACCAGCTCGCGCACCGTCACCTCGCCGACGCCTTCCACGTTGGCGCGTCGCGCCACCAGCTTGACCAGGTGCGGATGCGGGGGCGCCAACTCGGCGGCGTCCTCCACGCACACGATCCGCTCCGCGGGGGCGACCGCCCCCAGCAGGGCGGCCAGCAGCGTGGTCTTCCCGGCCCCGGTGCCGCCCCGACACCAGAAACGCCAGCCGCGCCGCGATGATGCGCGTCAGCAACTCCGCGGCGTCCGCGGCGATCGCGCCGGCCGCGGTCAACGCGGCCAGCCCCTGGCTGGCCGGCCGCAGCACCCGCAACGACAGGCAGGTGCCGCCGGCCGCGATCGGCGGCAGGATGGCGTGCAGGCGCACCGCGAACTCGCCGGTGCCGATGCCGGTCAACTGGCCGTCCACCCAGGGTTGGGCGTCGTCGAGGCGGCGCCCGGCGGCCAGCGCCAGCCGCTGCGCCAGGCGCCGCACCGCCGCCTCGTCGGCAACCGGATCGCACTGCGCCGCAAACCCTGGCCGTCGTCGACCCACACCGCATCCGGTGCGGTGACCAGACGTCGGTGGTGTCGGCGGCGCACAGCAGCGGCTCGAGGATGCCGGCGCCGGTCAGCTCGGTCTGCAGCAGCCGCAGCTTGGCCAGCACCTCGGTGTCGCCGAGCACACCGCCGGACTCGGTGCGGATCGCGGCCGCGACCACCGCGGGCCGCAGCGGGGCGGATTCGGTGGCCACCGCTCCCGAACCCGCCTCGATCAGCGATCCGGTCATGCCGACCCGGTCCGCTGCACGTGCTTGCCCGCGGACAGCACCGCCAGCACCC
>PPEA01000820.1 GCA_002967005.1 Mycobacterium talmoniae | reverse complement strand
GGGGACGCTGGCGATCGGCTCGCACAGGTCGACGGCGATGATGTCGGCGCCGTCGGAGGCCAACCGCACCGCGTGGGCCCGGCCCTGGCCGCGTGCGGCACCGGTGATCAGCGCGACCTTGCCCTGCAACGGGCCGTCCGATGGCATCAGGGCCGCAACTGACCCTTGGCCGGGTCGCCCGCGACGACCGGGGTGAGCATCTTGATGTCCGGGGCGCCGGCCAGGTGGTCGGCCGCGTCGGTGAACATCGTGGTCACCGCGGGCGCGGTGCTGTGCGCCTTGAGGGCGTCGGCGTCGGCCCACTGCTCGACGAACACGAAGGTGCCGTCGGTCTCGTGCAGCGAGTACAGCTGGCAGCCCGGCTCATCGTGCACGTCTTTGACCGCGCGGGTCAGGATGTCGCGGACGGTCTCGACCGACTCGGGTTTGGCGGTCAGGCTGGCAACGACGACGACGGGCATGCGGTGGACTCCTTGTGCGTAGCGGCGTGACGTTAGCCACACTACTCATCGCCGCCGCGCGGCCCGCACCCGGCCTGGCACCGCAGCCGCTCACCGGGGAGGCCATCAAACGGGTCCTCCCCAATCAGCAACAGCTGGAGAAGCTGTTGAACCACCCGCTTAGCGCCAGCCATCTGTTTCCGCCGAAGTTCGGTGGCATCGACGAGATGCCCGTCGGGGTGTTGTCCGACCCCAAAACGTCGCCCCGCGAGTGCGCCGGGGTGGTGGCCCAGGCCCAGCAGGGCAGCTACCGGGGCGCGGCGGTGCAGAACTTCGCCTCGGAGCACTTCGCGCCCCCGACCGCCTCGACGGATATGGTCGGCGTGGACACCGCCGCGGTGAATTTGTCCACCCCCGCCGACGCCCAGGCGTTGTTCACGACGTTTGCCCAGCAGTGGTCGCGCTGTGATGGCACCACGGTGACCATCTTCGGCCGGAACGGCGACGCGCCGCAGGAGACGCGGGCGATCAGCAGTGTCAAGGCCACCGACGGGCTACTCACCGCGTCCGTACAGGCCACCAATATCGGCCAGCAGGTGACGATTCTTCGCCATCGGGCCCTCGGCGTCCGGGCGAACTGCATCGTCGAGGTCAACGTCGACGTGGATCCCTACTTTCTCGACTCGCGCAGCGCGTTTGCCAGCAGCGCCGCGGATATCGCGCGGCTGATGATGGACAACATCGGCTGATGGTGGACGCCGGGCGACTACGCTGTGACCTCGTGTCCGGGCCGCGCGTCGCCGCACGTGGGAGCCGGTGAGCATGCTCGCCGTCGGGTCAATGGTCGCCGGGTATCGGGTGCAGCGGGTGCTCGGCACCGGCGGCATGGGCACGGTGTACGTGGTGGCCAACCCGGAACTGCCGCGGCAGGACGCGTTGAAGGTGCTCAGCGCGGAGTTGTCCCGCGACCCCGAGTTCCGGTCGCGGTTCATCCGCGAGGCTGACGTGGCGTCCCGACTGGATCACCCCAACATCGTGTCCATCTATCGGCGCGGCGAAACCGACGACGGGCAATTGTGGATCGCGATGCAGTTTGTCGACGGCACCGACGCCGACGAGGCGCTCCGGCGCGGTCAGATGACCCCGCAGCGGGCCATCCACATCGCCGGCGAGGTCGCCAAGGCCTTGGATTACGCCCATCGACACCAGGTGATTCACCGCGACGTCAAACCGGCGAACCTGTTGCTATCCGGCCCGGTTGGTGCCGACGAACGGGTGCTGCTGGGCGATTTCGGTATCGCCCGGGCGCTCGATGACGTCAGCTTGACCGGGACGGGGGCGGTGATGGCCACCCTGTCGTATGCGGCACCGGAGATCATCGCCGGTGACCCGCCGGATGGGCGTGCGGATCTGTATTCGTTGGCCTGCAGCCTGTTTCGGTTGCTGACCGGGAAGACTCCGTTCGCCGAGGCGCACGGGGCGCCGGCGCTGATGATGGCCCACCTGCAGCAGCCGCCGCCGCGGGTCACCGATGTGGCGCCCTGGCTGCCGGCGGGACTCGATGACGTGATCGCGACGGCGATGGCCAAAGACCCGGCGCACCGGTTCGCTACCGGCGCCGAGTTCGCCGCGGCCGCCGCG
>PPEA01000082.1 GCA_002967005.1 Mycobacterium talmoniae | reverse complement strand
GGCGATGCTTGGTGGCGGCCTCGTCGTAGCCGTGCAGCAGGATCGCGTCGCCGCCGGCGCGCCGCTCGGTCAGCCACTGCACGGTATGCGGGTCCGCGTCGAGCCGGTAGCCGCCCTTGAGCCGGGGCGCGACCAGCAACGACACCGGCACCGCCCGCGCGTCCATCTCCGCGCAGAACGCGGCGACATCGGCCAGGGTCCGTTCACCGATCCCGGAAACCGAGACGATCAGTTGCCCATTCACACCACCAGTGTGGCGATCCCAGGTGTCGAGACGGTGTCCGACAGGCGGACGGGCGGCTAATTGGGCAGCACGGCCTCGATCGCGGCGACCACCTCGGGCGCGTCGGGCACCGTGGTCGGCCGGAACCGGTTGACCACCGCGCCGCCGGGCGCGATCAGGAACTTCTCGAAGTTCCACTGCACGTCGCCGGCCTGGCCGTCGGCGTCGGGGGTCTGGGTCAGCTCGGCGTACAGCGGGTGCCGGTCGTCGCCGTTGACCTCGGTCTTGGCCAGCAGCGGAAAGGTCACCCCGTAGGTGGTGGAGCAGAACGTCTGGATCTCCTCGGCGGTGCCGGGTTCTTGGCCCATGAACTGGTTGCACGGCACGCCCAGGACGGTCAGCCCGCGTTCGGCGTAGTCCTGCGCCAGCCGCTCCAGCGCACCGTATTGCGGGGTCAGTCCGCATTTGGAGGCGACGTTGACCACCAGCACGGCCCGGTCGGCGTAGTCGGCCAGCGAGGTGGGGCGTCCGTCCAGGGTGGTCAGGGGGATTTCGGTGAGCGACGTCATGGCGCCGACGTTACGGGATCGTCGTGGTTGCCCTCGGCGGCGGCCAGCAGCCAGGCGAACTGGAACGCGGTCTCCTTCCAGCGCTCGTAGCGACCGCTGATCCCGCCGTGGCCGGCGCTCATCTGGGTCTTCAGCAGCACCGGGTGGCCGTCGGTTTTGGTGTGCCGCAACGCCGCCACCCATTTCGCCGGCTCGACGTAGTACACCCGGGTGTCGTGCAGGGAGGTCATCGCCAGGATCGGCGGATAGTCCCGCGGCGCGACGTTCTCATACGGCGAGTATTCCTTCATGTAGAAGTAGACGTCTTTGTCGGCCAACGGGTTTCCCCACTCGTCCCATTCGGTGACGGTCAGCGGCAGCGATGGGTCCAAGATGGTGGTCAGCGGGTCGACGAACGGCACCTGGGCCAGGATACCGGCGAACAGCTCCGGGGCCAGGTTGGCCACCGCCCCCATCAGCAGCCCGCCCGCGCTGCCGCCCAGCGCCACCAACTGCCGCGGCCGGGTGACCCCGGTCTCGATCAAATGCCGTGCCACCGCAACGAAGTCGGTGAAGGTGTTCTTCTTGTCCAGCAGCTTGCCGCGCTCGTACCACAGCCGGCCCATCTCCCCGCCGCCGCGCACGTGCGCGATCACGAACACCATGCCCCGGTCCAGCAGCGACAGCCGGGCGATGGAGAACTGCGGATCCTGGCAGATCTCGTAGGCGCCGTAGCCGTACAGCAGGGCCGGCGCCGGGAAGTCCAGGCCCGCCCGGTGCACGATCGACACCGGGATGCGGGTGCCGTCGGCCGCATACGCCCAGTCCCGGCGCTCGACGTAGTGCTCGCGCCGGAAATCCCCCAGCACCGGTTGTTCACGCAGCAAGGTGCGCTCGCCGCTGGCCAGGTCCAGGTCGTAGATGCGCACCGGGGTGATGAACGACGTCGCGCCGATCCGCAGTTTGGGCGAGTCCCAGTTCGGGTTGGCGCCCAACCCGACCGACATCAACTCCGAATCGAACGAAAGCTCTTGGGGCGCACCGTAGTCACCGTCGGCGCCGATGGGCCACAGCTGGATGCGGGGCAGCGCCTCCCCGCGGTAGCTGACCACCAGGTGCCGAGCGAAGGCGTCCACGCCGTCCAGGCGCACCTCATCGCTGGGCTCGATCAGGGTGCGCAGCGCGGTCGGGTCGGCGACCGGGGCCTCCACCAGGGTGAAGTTCACCGCCCCGTCGTTGTGCAGGATCAAAAAACGGTCCTGGCCGCCGACGATCGCGTGCTCGACCGAGTACTCGATGCCCTCGCGGCGCGGCCACACCGTGGTGAACTGCGCCTCCGGGTCGGCGGCGTCGCCGTAGCGGACCTCGGAGGTGATCGCCGACCCGGACGCGATCAGCACGTAGGCGTCGCTGCGGGTGCGGCCCACAGACAGCCAGAACCGCTCGTCGGCTTCGTGGTAGACCTGTTCGGCGGGCAGCCCCGCGCCCAGTCGATGCCGCCACACCGTGTCGGGCCGCCACGCCGCGTCGACGGTCAGGTAGTACACCGTGCGGTTGTCGGTGGCCCAGGTCACCCCGGCGGCGATGCCGACGATCTCGTCGGGGTAGCGTTGGCCGGTGCGTAAGTCCTTGAACCGCAGCGTGTAACGCTCGTCGCCGACCACGTCGACCGAGTACGCCAACACGTTGCCGTTGGGGCTGACGCTGGCCGCGCCGAGCGCGAAGAAGTCGTGTCCGTCGGCCTCCACGTTCTCGTCGAGCAGCACCTGTTCGCCGGGGATCTCGGTGTGCTCGTCGAGCACCGGCGGATCCCAACTGTCGAAATCGGTGACCGGGCAACGGCATTGCATCCCGTACTGTTTGCCCTCGAAGCTGCGGCCGTAGTACCACCAGGCACCGCGGCGGGTCGGCACCGACAGGTCGGTTTCTTTGGTGCGGGCCTTGATCTCGTCGAAAATCTTTTGCCGCAACGGTTCCAGGTGCGCGGTCGCCGAGTCGGTGTAGGCGTTCTCGGCCTCCAGGTACGCAATGACCTCCGGGTCGGCCTTGTCCCGCAACCATTCGTAGGGGTCGACGAACACGTCGCCGTGCTGCGTGCGGGTGCTCGCCACCCGCTTGGCCACGGGTGGGGTGGACAGCTCGGTCATGCGGCCGGACCGATCCAGTCGTCGAAGCGCAGGCCGGAAATCCGTTCGTAGGCCTCGATGTAGCGTCCGCGGGTGGCGTCGATGATGTCCGGTGGCAGCGGTGGCGGCGGCTGCGTCCCGGTGCGGTCCCAGCCGGATTCGGCGCTGGTCAGCCAGTTGCGGACGAATTGTTTGTCGAAGCTGGTCTGCACCACCCCGGCCCGGTAGTCGTGGGCGGGCCAGTACCGCGACGAGTCGGGGGTGAAGACCTCGTCGGCCAGCACCAGATTGCCGTGCGCGTCGATACCGAATTCGAATTTGGTGTCGGCGATGATGATTCCTTTCGTCAACGCATGGTCGGCGGCCTGGATATAGGTCTGCAGGGTACGGTCGCGCAACTGGTTGGCCCGCACCGCACCCACCAGCTCGATCACCTGGGCAAACGAGATGTTCTCGTCGTGGGCGCCGAGCTCGGCCTTGGTGGCCGGGGTGAACAGCGGGGTGGCGAACTTGCTGGCCTCCACCAGCCCCGGCGGCAACGCGATGCCGCACACCTTGCCGGTCTGCTGGTAGTCGACCAGCCCCGAACCGGTCAGGTAGCCGCGGGCCACGCATTCCACCGGCAGCATCTCCAGGCGTTTCACCAACAGCGCGCGGCCCAGCACCTCGGCCGGGATGCGTGGGTCGTCGGGCGGGCCGGCCAGATGGTTGGGGGCCTCGACCAGGTCGAAAAAGAACACGCTCATCGCGGTCAGGATGCGCCCCTTGTCCGGGATCTGGCTGTCCAGGACATAGTCGTACGCCGAGATCCGGTCGGTGGCGACAAACAGCAGGTGCTCGTCGTCGACGCGGTACAGCTCGCGCACTTTGCCGCTGGCCAGATGCTGGTAGTCGGACAGAGCGGGTCGGGCCATCGGGCCAGCCTATCGGGCCGCGGTGTGTTGGGATCAAGGCCATGAGTTCGCGGTTGCTGCCCTACGCCACCAGCCCCGGCCGGCTGCTGGCCCAGCTGTTCAGTGATGTCGGGGTCGCGGTGTGGAGTTTGGTGTGGCTGCTGGTCGGGGTGGCCGTGCACAGCGCCATCTCCACCATCGCCGCCGTCGGCGACCAGGTGCACAGCGGCGCCAACGGGGTCGCGGAAAACCTGGAGTCCGCCGGCAGCAGCGCCGATCACATTCCGCTGGTCGGCGACACCGTCAGCAAGCCGCTGACCGCGGCCAGCGCCGCCGCGCTGGACATCGCCGGTGCCGGGCACACCTTGGACACCACGGCCAGCTGGCTGGCGGTGGTGTTGGCGATCGCGGTGGCCGCTCCGCCGATCGCCGCGGTGGCGGTGCCGTGGCTGGTGCTGCGGCTGCGGTTCTTCCGGCGCAAACGGATGGTGCTGGCGTTGGCGGCGACCCCGGCCGCGAGCAGTTGCTGGCGCTGCGGGCGTGACGAACCGCCCGCTGCGCAACTCGCCGACATCAGCCCCGACCCGGTCGGCGCGTGGCGGCACCAGGATCTGGCCGCCATCTGCGGGCTGGCCGGCCTGGAGCTACGGTCGGCCGGCCTGCGGCGGCGGAGCCGGTGAGCTGCGCACCAGCACCCGCCGCACCCCCAGCAGCCCGGCGATGACCACGATCAGCCAGGCCGTCAGCGCGTTCCAGAAAAACATCAGCGACACCGTTCGCATGGAATGCACCCCGACCTCGTCGGCCATCCAGAAGGTGGCGACCGAATACATGCCCAGCGGGAACACCAGCGCCCACCACACCCCGGCGAACTGCAGCACCCCGGGCCGCTGGTTGACGCGGTGCAGCAGGAAGTAGATCAGCGGCGGAATCCAGGCGGTGGCGACCGCCCAGGTCACCACGGTGACCACCCGCACCCCGCCGGCCAGCCAGCCCGGCGCCAGCTGGTGGATGTTGTCGCCGGCCAGGGTGGCGATGGCCAGCCCACCCATCAGGATCCAGGTGTCGGGCTCGAAGCCGTCGCGGTCCTGCCGCTCGTGCACGGTGCGCCACAGGATCAGCCAGGTCATCAGGGCGTAGACGCAGATCGCCAGCAGCCAGATCGGCACCGCCGCCGCCAGCCACCAGCGGTGACCGGTGTACATCGCCACCTGGGCGGTGACGATCGCCAACCCGGAGGTGCCCACGCTGGCCAGCTCCCACGCACCGCGGGCATGATCGCGCAGCACCGTCCAGCTGCGCGCCGACATATTGCGGACGGTGAGCACCGCCAGCACCAGCCACGCCGACAGCGCGACCGCGCCCAGGATGCGCACCACCACCGGGTGCGAGGCCAGCCGGCTGTCCAGCACCGCGCAGGCGGCGACGAAGGTGAACAGCCGCAGCGTGACGTCCGGGTCGGTCAGATCCCAGAACACGATCCGGCGTTTGGCCACCGCGGTGAGCACCACCACCGCGACCAGCACCAGCAGCCCGACCGAGGCCAGCACCCCGAGCGTGTCGCTGATCCGCCAGTAGTGGTGGTTGCGCGCGGCGATCGACAAGATCCCGGTCGCCATCACCGCGGCGAACACATCCGGGGACGGTTCGACGTCCCGCAGCCGGACCGTCACGCCGCACCGCGCAGTTCCACCACCAAATGCCGGATGCCGGTGTGCCGGTTGCTGCGGGTCCATTCCACCGGGGCCGCCACCGCGACGTCGCCGAACCGGGCCAGCAGTTCCTCGAACAGCACCCGCAGCTCCAGCCGAGCCAGGTTGACGCCGAGGCAGTAGTGCACGCCCTGCCCGAACCCCAGGTGCGGGTTGGGTTTGCGGGTGACGTCGAACGCGTCGGCGCGGTCGAACACCGCCGCATCCCGGTTGGCCGAGCCCTCCCACACCAGCACCTTGTGGCCGGCCTCGATGCGCTGGCCGCCGAGGGTGACCGCCCGGGTGGCGGTGCGGCGTTTCGACGGCGACGGCGAGGTCCACCGCACCATCTCCTCCACCGCCGTGGGCAGCAACCCCGGGTCGCCGCGCAGCACCCGCAGCTGGTCGGGATGTTCGGCCAGCGCCAACAGCCCGCCCCCGATCGCGTTGCGGGTGGTTTCCGCGCCGGCGCTGAACAACAGGTTGAAGAACAGGTACAGCTCGATATCACTCAGGTGCGGCGCGTCGGGATCCTCCAGGGTGGCGTTGGCGACCACCGACAGCATGTCGTCGGTCGGATTCGCGCGCTTGGCCGCGATCAGCTCCTGCCCGTAGCTGAAGATCCGCGACCCGGCCTCTTCCACCGACATCGACGAGACGACGGCCTGCCGCGAGCCGCGGAAATCGAAGCTGGGCTCGATCGCCTCGAACAGCCAGTGCCGGTCGGTTTCGGGAATGCCGAGCAGGATGCAGATCATCTGCATCGGCACCTCGACGGCGACATCGGTCAGGAAATCAAAGGGCACGCCCGGCTCGATCGCGTCGAGCAGGCGGCGGGCCCGGTGCCGCAGGTCGTCTTCGACCCGACGGATCATCCGCGGGGTTAGCCCGGAGCTGACCAGCCGCCGGATCTGGCCGTGCCGTGGGTCGTCCATCATGTTCAGCACCTGCCCGGCGATCGGCAGATCCTGCAGGATGGTGCCGCCGAACGGCCGCGCACCGCCGGTCACCGAGGAGAACGTCTCCGGGTCGCGTAGCACCGCCAAGGTTTCCGGGTGGGTGGCCACCGACCAGAACCCTTCCCCGTCGGGGGTGTGCTCGGTGGGCTCATGCCAATACACCGGGGCGTCGCGGCGATGGATGGCAAACAGCTGGTGCGGAAACCCGGTCGCGAAGTTGTCCAGATCGGTGAAGTCGATCCCGGTGAGCTGCGACACACCCATAGCGCTACAGGATGGCACCCGGGGTGTACTTGGCGCGTCCGGGTAGCGGGCGACCAGCGCGTCGACCGCCGCCACCACGGTGTCGACCTGGTCGGCGGCCGCGCCGGTGAACGCCTGCTTGTCGGCCAGCGCGGCGTCGAGCGCCGCCCCGGTCCAGCGGCAGCCGCGGATCGGCGGCCAACCGGTCCAGCAGGTCGGGTTCGGCGCCGCGCTCCCGCATCGCCAGCGCCACCGCGACCGCGTGTTCCTTGATCACCTCGTGGGCGGCTTCGCGGCCCACCCCGGCGCGCACCGCGGCGATCAGCACCTTGGTGGTGGCCAAAAACGGCAGGTAGCGGTCCAACTCGCGGGCGATGACGGCCGGGTAGGCGCCGAACTCGTCGAGCACCGTCAAAAACGTCTCGATCTGCCCGTCCACGGCGAAGAACGCGTCGGGCAGCGCCACCCGGCGGATCACCGAACAGAACACGTCGCCCTCGTTCCACTGCGCGCCGGCCAGTTCGGCGGCCATCGACGCGTAGCCGCGCAGCACCACCTGCAGCCCGTTGACCCGTTCGCAGCTGCGGGTGTTCATCTTGTGCGGCATCGCCGACGAACCCACCTGGCCCGGCGCGAACCCCTCGGTGACCAGCTCGTGCCCGGCCATCAGCCGGATGGTGTGCGCCAGCGACGACGGGCCGGCGCCCAGCTGCACCAGCGCGGACAGCACATCGTGGTCCAGCGAGCGGGGGTACACCTGCCCGACGCTGGTCAACACCGTGGTGAAACCCAAGTATTCGGCGATGCGGCGTTCCAGTTCGGCCAGCTTGGCGGTGTCCCCCAGCAGGTCGAGCATGTCCTGGGCGGTGCCCATCGGGCCCTTGATGCCGCGCAGCGGGTAGCGGTCGAGCAGCTCCCGCAGCCGGGTCAACGCGAGCAGCGTCTCCTCGGCGGCGCTGGCGAACCGCTTGCCCAGCGTGGTGGCCTGGGCGGCGACGTTGTGGCTGCGGCCGGCCATCACCAGGTCGCGGTAGGCCACCGCCCGCTCGGCCAGCCGGGCCGCCACCGCCACCCCGTGGCCGAACACCAGCTCCAGCGAGCGGCGGATCTGCAGCTGCTCGACGTTCTCGGTCAGGTCGCGGCTGGTCATCCCCTTGTGGATGTGCTCGTGGCCGGCGCGGGCGTTGAACTCCTCGATGCGGGCCTTGACGTCGTGGCGGGTCACCCGTTCCCGTGCGGCGATCGAGGCCAGGTCGACGTCCTCGAGCACCCGCTCGTAGTCGGCCAGCGCCTGCTCGGGGACCGGTACGCCCAGCTCGGCCTGGGCGCGCAACACCGCCAGCCACAGCCGCCGCTCGGCGACGACCTTGGCCTCCGGCGACCAGATCGCCGCCATCTCGACGCTGGCGTACCGGGTGGCCAACACGTTGGGAATCGTCACGAACAGCTAGCTTACGGTCGGCGATGCGGCACAGTGGGCGGATGTACTTCGTTGGGCTCGATCTCGCCTGGGGGGAGAAGAACCGCACCGGTGTCGCGGTGGTGGATGCCGACGGCCGGCTGCTGCACGTCAGCAGCGTGCAGGACGACGCCAGCATCGAGGACGCGGTGGCGCCCTACGTCAGCGGCGACTGCCTGGTGGCCATCGACGCGCCGCTGATCGTGACGAACCCGACCGGGTATCGGCCCTGCGAAAGGGCGCTCAACCACGACTTCCAACGCTTCGAGGCCGGCGCGCGCCCCGCCTACACCGGGCGACCCGAGTTCGGCGATCCCCGCGGTGCGCGGATCGCGACCGCGCTCACGTTGGACATGAACCCCGCCTCGAGCGCGGCCCGGCGGGCCATCGAGGTGTATCCGCATCCGGCCACCGTGGCGTTGTTCGGCCTGCCGCAGACCCTGAAGTACAAGCGGGGCGCCTTCGAGGTTCGCCAGCGTGAGCTTTTGCAGTTGATGACGCTGATCGAGGGACTCGACACCGCGTCGCCGCGGCTGCGGGTCAACCACAACGTGTCGTGGGTGGAGCTGCGCAAGCGGGTCGCCGCCGCGACGCGGCCGGGGCAACTCGACCGCGACGAAGATCCCGTCGACGCCGTGCTGTGCGCCTACGTCGCGCTGTACTCCTATCACCGGCCCGAAGACGTGACCCTGTACGGCGACTTCGCGACCGGCTACATCCTCACCCCGACGCTGCCGCCCGACCTGGCGCCCACGCCGCGCCGTCCGGCGGTCCCAGCGGCGGACGCCGACGAGCTGCGGGAGCGGGTCGCGCACGTCGCCGCGCTGCTCGACGCGGCGCAGCTCGGGTTGGCCGAGATCCGCCGCCAGCTCGAGGACGAGCAGTAGCGGCCGACCAATCACCGCAGCAGGTGGCGGCTCATGACGACGCGTTGGATTTGGTTGGTGCCTTCGTAGATTTGGGTGATTTTGGCGTCGCGCATCATGCGTTCGACCGGGAAGTCGGTGGTGTAGCCGGCGCCGCCGAACAACTGCACCGCATCGGTGGTGACCTCCATGGCCACATCGGAGGCAAAACACTTCGACGCGGCGGAGATGAACCCCAGCCCGGTCTCGCCGCGCTCGGCGCGGGCGGCCGCCGAATACACCATCAACCGGGCCGCCTCGACCTTCATCGCCATCTCGGCCAACATGAACTGCACACCCTGGTTATCGGCGATCGGCCGACCGAACTGCTTGCGGTCCTTGGTGTAGGCGATCGCCGCATCCAACGCGCCCTGCGCGATCCCCACGGCTTGGGCCCCGATGGTGGGCCGGGTGTGATCCAGGGTGCGCAACGCGGTCTTAAACCCGCTGCCCGGCTCCCCAATCATCCGATCCCCCGGAATGCGGCAGTTCTCGAAATACAACTCGGTGGTCGGCGACCCCTTGATCCCCAGCT
>PPEA01000819.1 GCA_002967005.1 Mycobacterium talmoniae | reverse complement strand
GGGCCCAACCCCGAGGCGACGTTCTGGTCGGCGGTGCTGCACGCCCGCTGGGGCCGGTTCGAGCAAGCACGGCGCCTGCTCAGCGAGGCCAGCCGCCACAATCCCCGGCTGCGGCGACTGGTCGGGCCGCTGGCCGACGCCGGGATCCTGGACCGCGACGACGTCACGCGCCTGACGTCCCCGGAATGCACCGGTCCTGACGCTGTGAGTGCGCCGCTCGTCGAGGGCTAAGTGAGAATAGCGACGGCTATTATTATCACTTGACGATTTAGCTGATGATAAAATTGTCGGGTGCCATCAGTTGGCGCCGGCACTGCCGTCGGGTACGAGACCCTAACCTGGCCGCTGCCCGCCGAGCGCGGGTACGGGCGCACCGCGCTGCGCGCGGCCCGCCGTCAGTCCGGGGAGTACCAAGCCGCGATACCTGCCCTGATTGCCAACCTGGAGATCCGCCTTCCCTCCGGTGTGCTGGCCGACGCCGAAGAAGCCAGCCAGGAGATAGCCCGCTTCGACGCCGAACTCGGCGACGAGATCGCTCCGTTCCCCTCGGTGCTGCTGCGGTCTGAGTCGGCGGCAAGTTCCAAGATCGAAAACCTGACCGCGTCGGCGCGGGCGATCGCCGAAGCCGAATCCTTGGGCGATACCAGCCGCCGTAACGCCGCGATGATCGTGGCCAACACCGAGGCAATGCGGACCGCGGTCGCATGCGCGGACCGCCTTGATAGTGACGCCATCCTGGCCATGCATGCGACCCTGATGCACGGCGGCGATCCGGACATCGCCGGGCGGTGGCGCGCCGAGCAAGTATGGATCGGCGGCGGCGACTTCGGCCCGCGTGGCGCCGATTTCATTGCCCCCCACCAGGACCGGGTTGCCGGTGCAGTAGATGACCTGATTCGTTTCATCAAACGGAGCGATATCCCGGCCCTGCCCCACATTGCGATCGCACATGCGCAGTTCGAGACCATCCACCCGTTTCCCGACGGCAACGGCCGCACCGGCAGGGCACTGATCCAGGCGATGCTGCGCAACAAGAGCCTCACTCGCCAAATCACGGTCCCGGTCTCGGCCGGGCTGCTAAGTGACACCCAGGCGTATTTCGACGCGCTAGACGACTATCGAAACGGCGACACCGCCCCGATAGTTGAAAGACTCTCCACCGCATCGATACTGGCGGTGGTCAATGGTAGGCAGCTGGTCGATGATCTGCACGCCATCAGGCGTGACTGGGCGACGCGGATCACGGCCCGCCGCGACTCCGCCGTGCACCGGGTCGCCAACCTCCTCATCAAACGCCCGGTGGTCAATGCACAGCTACTCCGGCGGGAACTGAGCATCCCGATCAGCAACGTTTACCGCTACCTGAACCCGCTCGTTGAGTCCGGGATCATCGTCGAGTTCACGGCGCGCAACCGCAACCGTGCCTGGCGCGCTCCGGAGGTCCTGCACGCCCTCGATGCGTTCGCGACACGAGCCGGACGACGCGGGGCGCCCTAGAGACACCGCGCCGCGGATCCGATCCTGAGCCAGCGGGGCCTGTGGATAGGGCTATCGCCAGTCGTGCCGCCACCGCATAGGGTGGCCGACGTGGCTGAAACGTTCGAAGCGGCGAAGACCCTGGAAGCACTGCTCACCGAGCGCGGCCCCCTGCGCAAGGACGAGCTCGCCGAGCTGCTGCGAGACGCCGACGTGCCCGATCCGGACACCGTGCTGCGCGGCGACCAGTTCGAATTGCACTGCCCGGTGGGCGAGTTGGTCGACGAGCGGTTCGCGTGGCTGCCGGCGCTGCTGGCCGGCCGGGTGTTCACCCACCGGCTCGGCGCCGACGAGCTGACCCACGACCTGCTGCTGACCACCCCGGACCTGGACCCGATCACCGGGCTGTGCATGCACCCGCAGTACCAGCGGCTGGCCGACGGGTCGGCGGTGCAGCTTGCGGTCGCCGACTACGACGACGAGCTGCTCGAGGAGCGCAACATCCCGTTCGAACTCATCGACAGCTCACCGGCGCTGCTGCTGGCGCCGGGCACGCTGGCCGCGTTGGGCGTCGGCGTCGGCGACCTGATCGGGGTGCGGCTGTCCGCGGA
>PPEA01000818.1 GCA_002967005.1 Mycobacterium talmoniae | reverse complement strand
CGGCCGCCGCCAGCGCCACGGCGCCCGCCAACACAGCGTTGCGGCCCCGCGAGGTGGGGAAGGGCCGCCCAAACATCCGGTGTCTTATCACGCGGTAGATATTAGCGGTTCAAAATATTAGTGCGCAAAACTAATTGATGTGCTCTTCGGGCGGCTGCAGGTGCGGTTGCCCGGTCTGGATCTTGCTGGCCACGAACGTGGCGGCCTGATCGGTCAACCCGGGGATGTAGCCGTCGGTGTGCGATTCCCACTGGTTGCCCGGGCCCTCGTGGCAAATCGGGTCGCTGGCGTTGCACAAATCGATCGCCTTGGACCCCAACAGCGCGCTCTGGCTGGCCAGCGAACCGCCGCCCCGATCGGCGGCATTGCCGAACGTCGCGACCGCCGCGATGTTGCCGGCGTATTCGGCCGGCAGCGGACTACCCCACGTCACACCGACCACCGGAACCCCGGCCACGATGTCGATCACCGAGGCGCCCTGCGAGTAGCCGCCCAGCACCAGCTTGGTGTCGGGGCACTTGCCGGCCATGTCCTTGACGTGCCGAATCACGTCGTTGGCGCCGTCGCCGCCGCCCAACTGCAGCCGGCCGGCGGGATAGTTCACCGCGTAGACGCCGATGTTTAACCCGGGGGTCTTGGCCCGCAGCGAGTCGACGAGGGCGTCGCCGACCCGTCCGACGCCGGGCGGCTCACTGGTGCCGCGGGCGAAGATCACTTCGGCATCGGGGCAGTCGTCGGCGGCCGCCGACGGGACGATCGACGGCACCGTGCTCGGGGTGACGAGCAGGGCGCCGGCGCTGAGCAGGGTCAGCGCGCCCAGGCCGGTCCAACGCAGGGTGCGGGACGATCGGCGGGCGCGGCGACCGGACTTCGCGGAAACGATCTGGTCGATGTGCACACGCCGATATTACCGGGGCTCGGCGCGATCCCAGAATGCGGTATCTGCCTGGTGAGCGCGTTGCTAGGCTGGGTGGGTTGTGTGTTCCGGTGCTCGGCGCCGCCAGGGAGGGTTGGGGTTGAACGGGTCTTTGCGCAGATTTGCTGGCGTCGCGGCGGGCGTCGCCGGTGCGGTGGCGGTGGCCGGCCTGCTGATGTCGTGGGCGGTCGCCGCCGCCCCCGCCGCGGCCGATCCAACGCCCCCCACGTTGGAGTCGCTGGAACCACCTGCGCCCCCGCCGGCCCCCAGACCGGTCCAGCCACCGGCCCCGGTCGGGTCATCGTCGAACACCGGAGCCGACGACGCGGCGATCCGTCAGGTCGTGGCGGCGTCGACGGGGGCCTACAACGCGGAGGACTGGGACGGCTTCATGGCCCAGATCTGCTCGGCCAGGGCGGGCAATTTCAACCTCGACATGATCAAGAATCAGCGGGCCGAGCGGGGACCCATGCAGGTGACGGTGACCGCGGTGACGGTCACCGGTGACAGCGCCACCGCGACCACGGTGATGACCCAGCGGGTCACCGTCACCGCGCCGTACCACATGGTTCGGGAAAACGGCTGGAAAATCTGTTGATCGTGGTACCGCCGGTGACCGTGGTGGTGCGTGGGTTCGCTCTGGTGGCGTACGCCAGCGTGCTGGCGTCGGGCGCGGTGGTGGACCGCCGGCACTGGCGACCCGACACCCCCGACGTTGGATTCGCTGGAACCACCCGCGCCGCCGGCGCCTCCTGCCCCCGTCGCAGCACCTAACCCGCCGCCCGCGGCCAGCAAGGCCTCCGATGAGGCCGGGATACGCCAGGTGATCCAGGCTTCAGTGAGTGCCTTTAACTCCCAGAATTGGGATGCGCTCAGCGGCCTGTACTGCGCTGCGAAGCAGGCAGGGTTCTCCGTTGGCCAGATGCAGGAGTCGTACAACGAAAGCGCGCCGATTCGGATTGCGGTGAAGGCGGTGACCATAGCGAACGACCAGGCATTTGTGCCGATAGTGCTGACCGACCGCAACGGCGCTGCCTCGATGGTGTGGAACATGGTGCGGGAAAACGGCTGGAAGATCTGCGGCGGCGGCTAGCGCACAGCTGTGGATTGACGACGCGGCGGTTCCCGCGCGCGTTAGTCGCCCGCGACGCCGCGCCGGGCGAGCCGGCCG
>PPEA01000817.1 GCA_002967005.1 Mycobacterium talmoniae | reverse complement strand
GGCGCGGGCTCGCCGGCCGCACCAGGTGCGGCGCGAGCCGGGTGTTGCCCCGGCCGTCGTCGCCGGCCACCACCGCGTTCTCGTGCACCCCGGGGTGTTGCTGCAGTGCGGCTTCCACCTCCCCCGGCTCGATCCGCACCCCGCGGATCTTCACCTGGTCGTCGACGCGACCCAGGTACTCGATCTCGCCGTCGGGCAGGTAGCGCGCCAGGTCGCCGGTGCGGTACATCAGCCGGCCGGGCTCATCGGTGAACGGGTCGGCGAGGAAGCTGGCGGCGGTCGCGTGGGGCCGGTTGAGGTAGCCGCGGCCCACCCCGGCACCGCCGATGAACAGCTCGGCGGGCACGCCCACCGGCACCGGCTGCAGGTGCGCGTCGAGCAGATACACGCGAGTGTTGGCGATCGGCCGCCCGATCGGGATGATCGGGCCGGGTGCGCCGCGCCGGCAGTGAAAACCGGTGACGGTGATCGCGGCCTCGGCGGGGCCGTACTCGTTGCGCAGTTCGGCGTCCAGGGCGGCCAGGAACTGCTGCGCGAGCTCGTAGCTCAGCACCTCGCCGCCGCACCACACCCGGCGCAGCGTCACGCAGCGCGCCGCGGCCGGTTCGGCCAAAAACGCCCGCAGCATCGACGGCACGAAATGCGCGGTGGTGACCGATTGCTCGATCACGGTCCGGACCAAATAGCCGGTGTCCTTGTGCCCCTCGGGTTTTGCGATGATCAGCCGGGCGCCGACGGTCAACGGCCAGAAGATCTCGCCGATCGCGGCATCGAACGTGATCGGCGTCTGGTGCAGCACCCGGTCCTCGGGGGTGAGCCGGTAGCTGGCTTGCATCCAGGCCAGCAGGTTGCGGATCGCGCCGTGGGTGTTCAGCGCGCCCTTGGGCACGCCGGTGGAACCGGAGGTGTGCACGACGTAGGCGAGGTGGGCCGCCGTGGTCGCCGAGACCACCGGCGGCTCGCCGTCGGCCGCGGGCGCCTCGGGTCCATCCAGGCAGAGCCGGTGACCGCGGAACGTCGGAACCAGATCCAGATGGCGGTGGTGGGTGACGCAGGCCGGCGCATCGGCGGCATTGCCCAGGATGGCCGCGATGCGGTTGGCGGGTTGCGCCGGGTCCAGCGGCATGAACGCGCCCCCGGCTTTCAGCACCCCCAGCAGCGCGACGATCAGGTCGGCCGAGCGGTCCAGCAGGACCGGAACGATGCTGTCCGGTCCCACCCCGACGCCCTGCAGCCGAGACGCCAGCGCGTCGCGTGGGCGTCGAGTTCGGCGTAGGTCAGCGTCTGGTCGTCGAACGACACGGCGACGGCCATCGGGCTGCGCCGTGCGGCCGCCGCCACCATCTCGTGCAGGCAGTCGGGGGCGTCGTAGCAGACCCGGGTGTCGTTCCACGCCGCCTGTTGGCGGCGCTCGGCGTCGGTGAGCAGCGGCAGCTGGGAGACCCGCCGGCCGGGCTCGGCGGCGACACCGCCGGAGCAGCGTGGTGAAGTGGCCGGCCTCCGCGCGATCGTCGCGTCATCGAAAAGGTCGGTGTTGTACTGCAGCACACAGGTGAACTCCCCGCCGGCATCGGCCACCTGCAGGGTCAGGTCGAAGGCCGCACCGCCCTGACCGACGTGGATGGTGTCCAGCTCGAACCCCGCCCCACCCGGGGCGGCGCCGTCGGCGAATCGGCGCGGCTGCTCCCAGGCGAACGACGCCTGAAACAGCGGGGTCTGGCTCAGGTCGCGGGACGGCCGGAGCCGCTCCACGAGCAGCGGGAACGGATAATCTTGGTGCGCAAGCGCACCCAGCACCGTCTCCTTGACGGCGCCCAGCAACGCCGCGAACGTCGGGTCGCCGCGCAGGTCGGCGCGCAGCACGACCGGGTTGGTCACGTAGCCGACCAGACCCTCCATTTCGACGCGGTCCCGGCACGCGAACGGTGAACCGATCAGGACGTCGTCGTGGCCGGTGTAGCGATGCAGCAAGGTGGCGTAGGCGGCCAGCAAGGTCATGTACGGGGTCGCGCCGACACCGCGTGCGACCTCCCGGAGCCCGGCCGCCAGGTCGGCGGGCAGGGTGAACCGGTGCACGGCAACCGCGGTAGGTCTGGGTCGCCGGGC
>PPEA01000816.1 GCA_002967005.1 Mycobacterium talmoniae | reverse complement strand
GCGGCTGCAGAACCTCGAGCCGCGGCCGGGCGGCTGAGCCACGCCGCGCCGGCTCCCGCGGCGTGGCAGGATCGCAAAATATGCGCCTGAGTCCGCACGAACAGGAGCGCCTGTTGCTCTCCTACGCCGCTGAACTGGCTCGTCGACGCCAGGCCCGGGGGTTGCGGTTGAACCACCCGGAGGCGGTCGCGATCATCACCGATCACATCCTGGAAGGCGCCCGCGACGGGCGCAGCGTCGCCGAGCTGATGGTCAGCGGCCGCGAGGTGCTGACCCGCGGCGACGTGATGGAGGGGGTGCCGGAGATGCTCGACGAGGTGCATGTGGAGGCCACGTTTCCCGACGGCACCAAGCTGATCACCGTCCACCACCCGATCGGCTGACCGTGATCCCCGGCGAAATCCTCTACGGCAGCAGCGATATCGAGATCAACGAAGGCGCACCGCGGCGAGAAATGCAGATCATCAACACCGGCGACCGGCCGGTGCAGGTCGGCAGCCATTTCCATCTGCCGCAGGCGAATGCGGCGCTGGAGTTCGACCGGGCGGCCGCGCACGGGCATCGGCTGGACATCCCGGCGGGCACCGCGGTGCGGTTCGAACCCGGCGTGCCGCAGCGGGTCTCGGTGGTGCCGCTGGGCGGCCGCCGTGAGGTGCCCGGGCTGAGCCGCACCCCGCCCGGACGGCTGGACCGCTGATGGCGTCGCTGTCGCGGGCGCGCTACGCGCAGCTGTTCGGCCCCACCACCGGGGACCGGATCCGGTTGGCCGACACCGACCTGCTGATCGAGATCGACCGAGGACCGCGAGCGGGGGACCGGGACGCGCCGGGGACGAGGCGGTGTTCGGCGGCGGCAAGGTGCTGCGGGAGTCGATGGGCCAGGCCCGGGCCACCCGGGCCCAGGGGGCGCCCGACACCGTCATCACCGGTGCGGTCATCATCGACTACTGGGGAATCATCAAGGCCGACATCGGCATCCGTGACGGCCGCATCGTCGCGCTGGGCAAGGCCGGCAACCCCGACACGATGGCCGGGGTGCATCCGGAGCTGGTGGTCGGGCCGTCCACCGAAATCCTCAGCGGGGAGGGGCGGATCGTCACCGCCGGCGCCATCGACTGCCATGTGCACCTGATCTGCCCGCAGATCCTGCCCGAGGCGCTGGGCGCCGGGATCACCACCATCATCGGCGGCGGCACCGGGCCCGCCGAGGGCTCCAAGGCCACCACGGTGACGCCCGGCGACTGGCATCTGGCGCGGATGCTGGAGGCGCTGGATCCCTGGCCGCTCAACGTCGCGCTGCTGGGCAAGGGCAACACGGTCAGCGCCGAGGCGCTGTGGGAGCAATTACGGGCCGGCGCATCGGGTTTCAAGGTGCACGAGGACTGGGGCGCCACCCCGGCGGCCATCGACGCCTGCCTGTCGGTCGCCGACGCCGCCGGGGTGCAGGTGGCGCTGCACTCCGACACCCTCAACGAGGCCGGGTTCGTCGAGGACACCTTGGCCGCGATCGCCGGCCGATCGATTCACGCCTACCACACCGAGGGCGCCGGCGGCGGCCACGCGCCCGACATCATCACCGTCGCCGCGCACCCGAACGTGCTGCCCAGCTCCACCAACCCAACCCGCCCGCACACCGTCAACACCCTGGCCGAGCACCTGGACATGTTGATGGTCTGCCACCACCTCAACCCGGCGGTGCCCGAGGATTTGGCGTTCGCCGAGAGCCGGATCCGGCCGTCGACCATCGCCGCCGAAGACCTGCTGCACGATTTGGGCGCGATCTCGATGATCGGCAGCGACTCGCAGGCGATGGGCCGGGTCGGCGAGGTGGTGCTGCGCACCTGGCAGACCGCGCACGTGATGAAGCGCCGCCGCGGCGCGCTGCCCGGCGACCCGTCCGGCCACGACAACACCCGGGTGCGCCGCTACATCGCGAAATACACCATCTGCCCGGCCATTGCGCACGGGATGGACCACGAGATCGGGTCGGTGGAGGTCGGCAAGCTCGCCGATCTGGTGCTGTGGGAGCCGGCGTTCTTCGGGGTGCGCCCGCACGCCGTGCTCAAGGGCGGGGCGATCGCCTGGGCACAGATGGGCGACGCCAACGCCT
>PPEA01000815.1 GCA_002967005.1 Mycobacterium talmoniae | reverse complement strand
AGGTCACCACCGACGCGGTGCAGTTGTTCGGCGGCGCCGGCTACACCACCGACTTCCCGGTCGAACGCATGATGCGCGACGCCAAGATCACCCAAATCTACGAAGGCACCAACCAAATCCAACGCGTGGTGATGTCGCGGCACCTGCTGCGCTAGGCGGCGTTGACCGCCAGCAGTCGCAAACGTCCCCAATTCTGGTGGGAAATGGGGACTTTTGCGTCTGCTCGGCCTAGGGTTGCTGCCATGACACGCCAGTCCAGTCAGGCCGTGGTCCGCGCGGCGCGCACCGCGTTCATCGACACCGTCGACGGGCTCACCGATGCGGAGTTCAACGACGGCCCGACCCTGTGTGCCGGGTGGTCGCCGCGGGATGTGTTGGCGCACTTGATGGGCACCGCTGAGGTGGGGCCGTATCTGCGCGCGCCGTGGCGGCTGCACCGGATCAACGAGGAGTTCGTCGCGGCCGGGCGCCGGCGGGACCGGGCGGCGCTCATCGCGGCCGCCCGGCAGTGGGCGGAGTTGCCGAAACCGGTGGATCGCGCGATATGTCGGCTGCTGCTCGGCGATGTGGCGATGCACCACCAGGACGTGCTGCGCGGCCTGGGTCGCAGTCGAGTCCTGGACCCGGTGGAAGAGGCCGCGATCTTTTTCGAGGGCGTGTCCCTGACCGTCCAGAAGGCGCAGCCGACCCTATTCAAATACCGGGTGGAGCCGACCAACGGCATCGGCCGGGCGTTGGGGCGCGGCATCCGGGTGCGCGGCACCGCCGAAGCACTGGGGTTGTGGCTGGGCGGCCGCGACGTGACCGACGTCGAATTCGATCGCTGAGCGGCCCCGTTTAGCCTGGAGCAATGCTGTCCGCGGAACCCGAACCCGATCCGAGCCGCACCTCGAGCATCTATCTGGCCGCCGCGGAGGCCGGTACCGGCAAATCCACCCTTGCGCTGGGCCTGGTCCACCTGCTGGCGGCGTCCGCCGGACGGGTCGGGGTGTTCCGGCCGATCGTACGGTCCCTGGACGAGCCCGACGAGCTGCTGGAGCTGTTGCTCGCCCACGCCACCGCCACCCTGGACGACGACTCCCGTTGTGTCGGCGTCACCTACCAGCAGGTCCACGCCGATCCGGCCGCCGCGCTCAGCGAGATCGTCGCCGACTATCACGCGGTCGCGCGGCACTGCGACGCGGTGGTGGTGGTCGGCAGCGACTACACCGACGTCGTCAACCCCACCGAGCTGAGCTTCAATGCCCGCATCGCGGTGAACCTGGGCGCCCCGCTGCTGCTGGCCATCAACGGCCACGACCGCGATCTGGACACCATCACCGCGATCACCGAACGCTGCCTGGCCGAGCTGGCCGCCGCGCACGCCCGCCCGGCGGCGGTGATCGCCAACCGGTGCGACCCGGCGCAACTGGACACGGTCACCGCGACGCTGGCCGGCCTCGGGTTGCCCGCGTTCAGCGTGCCCGAGGTGCCGCTGCTGGCCGCCCCGACCATGGCCGAACTGTGCCAGGCGCTGGGCGGCACGCTGTACAGCGGCGACCCCGAGCTGCTGCGCCGCGAGGCCATGAGCGTGATGGTCGGTGGCATGACCCCCGAACACATCTTGGAGCGGCTGGTCGAGGGGCAGGTGGTGATCGTGCCCGCGGACCGCTCCGAGGTGCTGCTGGCGCTGGTGAACGCCCATGCCGCGCACAGCTTCCCGTCGCTGGCCGGGATCATCCTCAACGGTGGCCTGCTGCCGCACCCGGCGATCGACAAGCTGGTCAAGGGTCTGCAGCCGACGCTGCCGCTGATCGCGACCGAGCACGGCACCTACAAGACCGCGGAGTTGGCCTCCCACACCCGGGCCCGGATCCACGCCGGGGCGCTGCGCAAGGTGGACACCGCGCTGGAGGTGCTCAGCCGCCACATCGACACCACCGCGCTGGTGGAGCAGATGCGCGGACCGGCCCCGACGGTGGTCACCCCGCAGATGTTCGAGTACCGGCTGCTGGAACGCGCCCGCGCCGACCGTCGCCACATCGTGTTGCCGGAGGGCGACGACGACCGCATCCTGCTGGCCGCCGGGCGGCTGCTGGCACGAGGAGGTGCGCAGCCTGCTGCTGCGCCT
>PPEA01000814.1 GCA_002967005.1 Mycobacterium talmoniae | reverse complement strand
CGCGGCCGGCGGTGCGGCGATCGTCGCCGCGGCGCTGGACCGCCTACGGCCGCCTCGACATCCTCATCCACACGCCGGCACCGTGCGGCGCGGCTCGCTGCTCGAGATGAGCTACGCGGATTTCGCGCCGTCGTCGACGTCCATCTGCGCGGGGCGTTTCACGTTGTCCGCCCGGCGTTCCGGCCATGTGCGCGGCGGGCTACGGCCGTATCGTGTTGACCTCGTCGATCGGCGGCCTGTACGGCAACCACGGGGTGGCCAACTACGCGGTCGCCAAGGCCGGCCTGATCGGGCTGTCCAATGTGGCCGCGCTGGAAGGCGCCGCGTCCGGGGTGCGCTGCAACATCATCGTGCCGGCCGCCGACACCCGGATGGCCGAGGGCATCGACACCTCGGCCTACCCGCCGTGGGGCCCGGAGCTGGTGGCGCCGGCGGTGGGCTGGCTGGCCCACGAATCCTGTTCGGTCAGCGGCGAAATGCTGATCGCGATCGCCGGGCGGGTGGCGCGGGCCGTCCTCGCCGAAACCCCGGGCGTGTATCGGCCGTCGTGGTCGATCGAGCAGGTCGGTGCGGACCTGGCCAAGATCCGGGACGTCAGCGCTCCGGTGATTTTTCCGGTGGTGCCCGACGGGCACGTCGACCACATCCGGTACAGCTTCGCGATGGCCGAAGGAGCACAGCATGGCTAGGCCCACCGACCGGACCGGGCCGCTGGCCGGGCTGCGGGTGATCGACCTGACCGCGATGGTGATGGGACCGTACTGCACCCAGATCATGGCCGATATGGGCGCCGACGTGATCAAGGTCGAATCCCCCGACGGCGACACCACCCGCTACATCTCGGTCGGTCCGGCGCCGGCGATGAGCGGGGTGTTCGTCAACGTCAACCGCGGCAAGCGCAGCGTGGTGCTGGACCTGCACACCGACGCCGGGAAAACCGCGCTGCGGGCGTTGATCGGCACCGCCGACGTGTTCATCCATTCGATGCGGGCCAAGGCGATCACCAAACTCGGCTTCGGCTACGAGCAGGTCGCGGCGCTCAACCCGGGGATCGTGTACACCAACTGCTACGGCTACGGCCGCCGCGGGCCGGGCCGCGACCTGCCCGCCTATGACGACACCATCCAGGCCGAATGCGGGCTGCCGGCCGTCCAGCAGCAGCTGACCGGGGAGGCCAGCTATGTCGGCACCATCATGGCGGACAAGGTCGCCGGGCTCACCGCGCTGTACGCCACCATGATGGCGCTGTTCCACCGGGAGCGGACCGGGGAGGGCCAGGAGGTGGAGGCCGCCATGTTCGAGACGATGGCGTCGTTCATGCTGGTCGAACACGCCAACGGCGCCATCTTCGACCCGCCGCTGGGCCCGGCGGGCTATCCGCGGGCGCTGGCCCCCAACCGCCGCCCGTATGCCACCAGCGACGGCCAGATCGCCGCGCTGATCTACAACGACAAACACTGGAACGCGTTCATCGGCGCGGTGCAGCCGCCGTGGGCCAGCGCCCGGTACGCCACCGTGGAGAGCCGGGCCCGCGAGATCGACACCGTCTACGCGCTGCTGGCCGAGACGCTGCGGGAACGCAGCACCGCGGACTGGCTGGCGCTGTTCCGTGAGCTGGAGATCCCCGCGGCGCCGCTGCACACCCCCGGGGCGCTGTTCGACCATCCGCACCTGAACGCGGTCGGTTTTTTCGAGACGGTGGACTCCCCGCACGGGGCGGTGCGGTTTCCCGGTGTGCCGACCTGGTTTTCGCGCACCCCGGGCCGCGTGGCGGGCCCCGCCCCGGAGCTGGGGGCCGACACGGCCGCGGTGCTGGAGGAACTCGGGCTGGCCGCCGAGCCGGCGCGCGGCGCGGGATAGCTTTGTCCACAGCTCGGGTGGGTGGCCGATTGACGGGCCCCGGGCCGCGGTGCCAGCATGGAACAAACGTTGGCTCACGGGTATCTGGACCGAGGAGGTGAGGGCGAGATTGTGTCGCAGCGATAGTCCACATCCGTGTTTGACCGTCAGTTTCGGCCCGACCCGGTCCGGGTACCCCTGTTCTCGGCTGAGCCCGAGCCGTCGCCGTCGCGCGACCATTCCGACCGGACGGGCCTCCGGACACGGAGGAAGGA
>PPEA01000813.1 GCA_002967005.1 Mycobacterium talmoniae | reverse complement strand
GCTGGTGGGGCGGATCACCGCCGCCGGCGGCGACGCCACCGCGATCGCGTGCGACCTGTCCGACCTGGATGCCGTCGACGCGCTGGCCGCCGACGTGCAGGAACGCCTGGGCGGGGTGGACATCCTGGTCAACAACGCCGGGCGGTCCATCCGGCGGCCGCTGGCCGAGTCGCTGGAACGCTGGCATGACGTCGAACGCACCATGGTGCTCAACTACTACTCGCCGCTGCGGCTGGTCCGGGCCATCGCGCCGGCCATGATCGAGCGCGGCGACGGGCACATCATCAACGTCGCCACCTGGGGGGTGATGAGCGAGGCCTCCCCGCTGTTCGGGGTGTACAACGCGTCCAAGGCCGCGCTGTCGGCGGTCAGCCGCGTGATGGAAACCGAGTGGGGCACCAAAGGGGTGCATTCCACCACGCTGTACTACCCGCTGGTGGCCACCCCGATGATCGAGCCCACCAAGGCCTACGACGGGCTGCCGGCGTTGTCCGCCGAGGAGGCCGGCGAGTGGATGATCACCGCGGCGCGCAGCCGACCGGTGCGGATCGCGCCGCGGATGGCGGTCACCGTGCGGGCGTTGGATGTGCTGGCGCCGGGCTGGGTCACCGCGGTGATGAAGCGGCAACGCCTGCAACCCAACAAATAAGCGAGCCGCGCGAGCAGACGGAGAATCGCACGATCCGGGCGCGATCTGTGCGATTCTGTGTCTGCTCGACGGGAGGGGGTGTGATGGAGATCCTGGCCAGTCGGGTGCTGTTTCGGCCGGCGGACTACCAGCGGTCACTGACGTTCTACCGCGACGAGATCGGGTTGGCCATCGCCCGCGACTACGGGGCCGGCACCGTGCTCTACGCCGGCCAGTCGCTGATCGAATTGGCCGGCCACGGCCGCTCCGAGCAGCCCGAGGGGCGTTTCCCCGGGGCGCTGTGGCTGCAGGTGCGCGACGTCCGCGCCACCCAGGCCGAACTCGAGGGCCGCGGTGTGCCGATCGCCCGGGAAGCCCGCCGCGAACCGTGGGGGCTGCACGAGATGCACGTCACCGACCCCGACGGTGTGACGTTGATCTTCGTCGAGGTGCCCCCCGAGCACCCGTTGCGGCGCGATACTCGCCGCGATACACCAGGTGAACCGGGGGGTAACAGTTGACGTCGAGTCGAGGTTTGCAGGGGTTTTGCCGCCGGCAGTGTTCGACAACGCGGCCGGTCGACCGCCAGAATTAGCGCCGTGATGCCCCGTGAGCATTGAGCTCTTCCTCCTGATCATCGTGGTGATCACGGCTTTGGGTTTTGACTTCACCAACGGGTTCCATGACACCGGCAACGCGATGGCCACCTCCATCGCCAGCGGCGCGCTGTCGCCGAAGGCCGCGGTGGCGCTGTCGGCGTTGCTGAACCTGGTCGGCGCGTTCCTGTCCACCGCGGTGGCCGCCACCATCGCCAAGGATCTGGTGGACGCCCACCTGGTGACCCTGGAGCTGGTGTTCGCCGGGCTGGTCGGCGGGATCGTGTGGAACCTGCTGACCTGGCTGCTCGGGATCCCGTCCAGCTCGTCGCACGCGCTGATCGGCGGGATCGTCGGCGCCATGATCGCCGCGGTCGGCGGGCACGGGGTGAACTGGGCGGGCCTGGTCTCCAAGGTGGTGGTCCCGGCCGTGGTCGCGGCCCTGGTCGCCACCCTGGTCGCGGCGACCGGCACCTGGCTGGTGTACCGCATCACCCGCGCCTGGACACCAAACGCACCGAGCGGGGCTTCCGGCGCGGCCAGATCGGTTCGGCGGCGCTGGTGTCGCTGGCGCACGGCACCAACGACGCCCAGAAGACGATGGGCGTGATCTTCCTGGCGCTGATGTCCTACGGCGCGGTCAGCAAAACCGCCACCCTGCCGCCGCTGTGGGTGATCGTGTGCTGCGCGGGCGCGATGGCGGCGGGCACCTACTTCGGCGGCTGGCGCATCATCCGCACCCTGGGCAAGGGCCTGGTCGAGATCAAACCGCCGCAGGGCATGGCCGCCGAGTCGGCGGCGGCCGCGGTGATCCTGCTGTCCAGCCACTTCGGCTACTCGCTGTCCACCACCCAGGTGGCGACCGGCTCGGTGCTGGGCAGCGGGGTCGGCAAACCCGGCGGCGAGGT
>PPEA01000812.1 GCA_002967005.1 Mycobacterium talmoniae | reverse complement strand
TTGATCCGGGACGCTAATAACTATGAGCAGCAAGAAGCCGCGTCGCAGACGGCCCTGAGCAGCTAAGGAGTTATCGCATGAGCATCAACTACCAGTTCGGGGATGTCGACGCGCATGGTGCGTTGATTAAGGCTCAGGCCGCGTCGTTGGAGGCTGAGCATCAGGCGATCATTGCCGATGTGTTGGCTGCCGGTGACTTTTGGGGTGGGTCGGGGTCGGTGGCCTGCCAGGAGTTCATCACCCAGTTGGGTCGTAACTTCCAGGTGATTTATGAGCAGGCGGCCACCCACGGCACCAAGGTGCAGACCGCTGGCGGCAACATGGCCTCCACCGACGGCGCGGTCAGCGCCAGCTGGGCCTGATATCCGGATGCCACTGGCGCCGGGTGTGAACTGGTCGCGACACGCGCCACCGTCACACCCGGCGCGGTGACAGCTGACTAAACGCGACGGCACACCGGTCACGGTGTGCCGTCGCGTGTTGCAATAGGCACGTACGCACAGCGGCGAAGGCTAATGGAGGGTAGCGATGGATCCGAGCACCAGAACTGACATCACCGTCAACGTCGAGGGCTTCTGGATGCTGCAAGCACTGCTCGACATCCGCCATGTGGCGCCCGAGCTGCGGTGTCGGCCGTTCGTCTCGACCGATTCCAACGACTGGCTGAATGAGCATCCCGGCATGGCGGTGATGCGCGAGCAGGGGATCGTCGTCGGCGACGCGGTCAACGAGCAGGTCGCGGGGCGAATGAAGGTACTGGCCGCACCCGACCTCGAGGTCGTCGCGTTGCTGTCCCGCGGCAAACTGCGCTACGGCATTATCGACGACGAGGATGCGCCGCCGGGAACCCGCGACATTCCCGACAACGAATTCCGCGTGCTGTTGGCCCGCCGCGGCGAGCACTGGGTGTCGGCGGTGCGGGTGGGCACCGACATCACCGTCGACGACGTGTCGATCACCGACGCCTCGTCGATCGCGGCGCTGGTGCTCGACGCCCTGGAGTCCATCCACCACACCGACCCGGCCCAGATCACGGCGGTCAACGTCCCGCTGGAGGAAATGCTGGAGGTCACCCAGAGCTGGCAGGAGTCGGGGTTCAACGTCTTCTCCGGCGGCGACCTGCGGCGGATGGGCCTGTCGGCGGCCACCATCGCCGCCCTGGGGCAGGCGCTGTCGGATCCGGAGGCCGAGGCGGCGGTCTACGCGCGGCAATACCGCGACGACGCCCGGGCGCCCAGCGCCTCGGTGCTCTCGCTCAAGGATGGCTCCGGCGGCCGCATCGCGCTGTATCAGCAGGCCCGCACGGCCGGCTCCGGGGAGGCGTGGCTGGCGATCTGTCCGGCCACCCCACAGTTGGTGCAAGTCGGGGTCAAGACCGTTTTGGACACACTTCCGTACGGGTCCTGGAAAACGCATCGCAGAGTTTAACGCAGGGGAACGAAAAACCAGACGCGGCAAAGGGTTACGTAGCATGCGTCGTCGTCGTGCGGATAGAGCACAATGGCCCTAGAATTGGGCGACACTATAAATCCACCAAAATGAGGCAGCAGGCATGGATTCAGTATTTGTCGGGCGCAACCGCCCACCGGATATGGCCTCGGCCGATCTGGAAATAGCTCGATCGAGGGCGGTGGGACGGTGACGGCGATGGTCGAGGTTGCGCAGCCCGACACCGAGCCCTCGGTCACCGCGCCGCGTGCCGCGGTGGTCGGCATCATGGCCGGCGCCGGCGTGCAGATCGGCGTGCTGCTCGACGCCGGCGCCCCGGTGTCGGTGATGATCGACCCGCTGCTGAAGGTCATCAACAGCCGACTGCGGGAGCTGGGGGAGAAGCCCCTGGAGGCCAAGGGCCGCGGCCGGTGGGTGTTGTGCCTGGTCGACGGGACCGCGCTGCGGTCCACCCAGTCGCTGACCGAACAAGAGGTGTACGACGGCGACCGGCTGTGGCTGCGGTTCGTCGAGGACACCGAGCGTCGCTCGCAAGTCATCGAGCACATCTCGACCGCGGTGGCGGTGAACCTGTCCGAGCGGTTCACCGCGATCAACCCGGTGACCGCCGTCCAGGTGGGCGTCGCGATGCTGGCGACCGGGGTGCTGCTGGCGGTGGGCCTGCTGGGCGGCTGGCGGTACCGG
>PPEA01000811.1 GCA_002967005.1 Mycobacterium talmoniae | reverse complement strand
CGGCACGCCGAACGTGGATGGACCGGACGTCTCCCGGGGTTGGTTTTCTTGCAGCAAGCCGTTCGCGCGCCGGTGACCAAGCCGAACGCCACCCCCAAACACCGCGAACACCGACGAACCCGGTCGGGGGCCAGGTCGCGCGCGGCCAGGTACACCACCGCGTAGCCGCACAACGCGGTGACCGCGGTCGCGGTGGCCACCCGGGCCACGCTGCTGCGGGTGGCCGGGCCCAGCGTCGAGCCGGTGGTCATAACGCCGGGACCGCCGTCGAATACAGCCACGCCTGCCACAACGGCTGCAGCGACACCGACGCATAGTTGGCGGCCAGCCCGGTGAAGTCGTCGGTGTCGGCGCTGCCGTGCCGGTAGCGGGTGGTCCAGTCCCGCAGCAGCGCAAAGAAATTCGCATCGCCGAGCTCGCCGCGCAGCACGTGCAGGGTCAGCGCGCCGCGCTTGTAGACGCGGTCGTCGAACATGTCGGCCGCCCCGGGTCGGCCAGCAGCAGATCCTGCGGCGACCCGGCCAGCCGCCGGTGATAGCTGCGGGCCAGCTCGGCGGCGCCGGGTCCGCCGGAGTGCTCGGACCACAGCCATTCGGCGTAGCAGGCGAAGCCCTCGTGCAACCAGATGTCACGCCACCGCCGGGCGGTGACGGAGTTGCCGAACCATTGGTGGGCCAGCTCGTGGGCGATCAGCCGCTCCGATTTGCCCGCGCCGTCGCAGTGGTTGGCCCCGAAGATCGATATCCCCTGCGCCTCCAGCGGGATCTCCAGGTCGTCGTCGGTCACCACCACGGTGTAGCCGCCGGCCAGCGGATACGGCCCGAACAACCGGGTAAACAGCGCCATCATCTCGGGTTGTCGGGCGAAGTCGTGGTCGAAGTGGTGCCGCAGCCGCTCCGGCAGCGCGGCCTGCATCGGCACCGTGGTGTCGGCTAGCCGATGGGTCGCGTACCGGCCGATCTGCAGGGTGATCAGGTAGGTGGAGGTCGGCTCGGCCTGCTCGTAGGTCCAGGTGGTGTAGCCGGCCCGGGCCCGCCGCGACACCAATTCACCGTTGGCGATCGCCTGGTAGGCGTTGTCGGTGCTGATCTGGATGCGGTAACTGGCCTTGGCGGCGGGGCGGTCGTCGCAGGGAAACCACGATGCCGCGCCGTTGGGCTGCCCGGCGACCAGCACCCCGTCCGACAGTTCCTCGAAACCCACTTCGCCCCAAAGGCTTTGGATCGGCCGGGGCGAACCGCCGTAGCGGATGGTGATCGGCAGGGCAGCCCCGGCGGGCAGTTCGGCGGCCAACGTGATGCGCAGCTTGCCGCCCGACGCCGCGAACCGCGCCGGGCGCCGCCCGCCGACCCACACCTTGGTCACCGACAGCGTCTCGGCGAGGTCCAGGGTGAAGCTGCGCAGCGGCGCCAGGGTGACGGCGGTGATGACGGCCGTGCCGGCCAGCCGATTCGACGCGATCTTGTAGGTCAAATCCAGTTCATAGCGGGACACCCGGTAGCCGACGTTGCCGGTGGTCGGCACGTACGGGTCCACGACCGGGGCCGCCAACTGGCGTGCCGATTTCTTGGCGGATTTCTTGGCCGGGCTGCTCATGCCGCCGACTCCTCCCGGCCCTTGTCGGCGCGGCGGCGCTTCTTGGCCGACACCGTCCACGGCGCGATCGGGTTGCCCTGCCACCGGGTCGAGGCCGGTACTTGATCGCCGCGCATCACCAGCGACGCCGGCCCGACGGTGGCGCCCGCCCCGAGCCGGGAGCCGGCAGCGCCACACAGTTGGGGCCCAGGGTGGCGCCGGCGTCCAGGACCACGGCGTCCATCCGCATGATCCGGTCGTGGAACAGGTGGGTCTGCACCACACAGCCGCGGTTCACCGTGGCGCCGCGGCCCAGGCGCACCAGATCGGCCTCGGGCAGCCAATACGTTTCGCACCACACGCCGCGGCCGATCTCGGCGCCCAGGGCGCGCAGCCACAGGTTCATCACCGGCGTGCCGGTCGCCGCGCGGGCGAACCACGGCGCGGCCACGGTTTCGACGAAGGTGTCCGACACCTCGTTGCGCCACACGAACGACGACCACAGCGGCCGGTCCGTCGCCCGGATCCGGCCGACCACCAGCCATTTCGCCACCACGGCGGCACC
>PPEA01000810.1 GCA_002967005.1 Mycobacterium talmoniae | reverse complement strand
GGACCTCGAGGGCGGCCAGCTCGTCGAGGGCCTCCAGCGGACCGAACTGGCGTTCCCCGGCGGAGCCCTTATCCCGCAGCTGGATGATGTCCACCCCGCCGGCCAGCGCCGCGTCGGCGAACTCGGCCAGGTCGCCGCGTTCCCGGCGGGCATCGGTGCACAGGTACAGCCGGGCGGCCTGGAGCCGGTCTACGCGTGGATGCACACCGCGACGCTAGCCGCTAGCGTGGAGAGCTGACACGGGAGTCCCGGGAGCGGGGCTGAGAGTGGGCCCACCAGACCGGCCCTTACCGTCACACCTGATCCGGGTCATGCCGGCGAAGGGAGCGAAGGATGCCACAGACCACACTCGGGTCGCTGGCTGTCATCGGCGGCGGGGTCATCGGGCTGTCGGTGGCGCGCCGCGCCGCGCAGGCCGGCTGGTCGGTGCGGGTGCACCGCGGCGGCGAGCCCGGCGCCTCCTGGGTCGCCGGCGGCATGCTGGCCCCGCACAGCGAGGGCTGGCCCGGTGAGGAGCGGGCGCTGCAGCTGGGGTTGGCCTCGCTGCGGCTGTGGCACGAGTCGTTTCTGGACGGGCTGCCCGCCTCGGCGGTGACCGCCCGGGAGTCGCTGGTGGTGGCGGTGGACGCCGCCGACGTCGCCGACCTGCGCACCGTCGCCGACTGGCTGTCCGCGCAGGGCCACCCGGTGGTCTGGGAATCCGCCGCCCGCGACGTGGAACCCCTGCTGGCCCAAGGCATTCGGCACGGGTTCCGGGCGGTGACCGAGCTGGCGGTGGACAACCGGGCGGTGGTCGTCGCGCTGGCGGAGGCGTGCGAGCGGCTCGGGGTGACCTGGGGCGGCCCGGTGTCGGAGCTCGCCGAGGTGGGCGACGCCGACGCGGTGGTGATCGCCAACGGCATTGACGCGCCGGCGCTGTGGCCCGACCTGCCGATCCGGCCGGTCAAAGGCGAGGTGCTGCGGCTGCGCTGGCGGCGGGGCTGTCTGCCGGTGCCGCAGCGGGTGATTCGCGCCCGGGTGCACGGCCGGCAGGTGTATCTGGTACCGCGCGGCGACGGCGTCGTGGTGGGCGCCACCCAATACGAGCACGGCCGCGACACCGCGCCCACCGTGTCGGGGGTGCGCGACCTGCTCGACGACGCGTGCGCGGTGGCGCCCGGGCTCGGCGAATACGAGTTGGCCGAATACGCCGCGGGGCTGCGCCCGATGACACCGGACAACCTGCCGCTGGTGCAGCGGCTGGATGACCGCACCCTGGTGGCCGCCGGGCACGGCCGTAACGGATTCCTGCTGGCCCCGTGGACCGCCGAACAGATTGTGTCCGAACTCCTTCCGGTTGGAGCGCATTCATGAACATTTTCCTCAACGAGGAGCGCGTCCAGGTCGACGAAGCCACCACCGTCGCGGCGCTGCTGGCGTCGCTGGGCTACCCGGACCGGGGTGTCGCGGTGGCGTTGGATCACGCGGTGCTGCCACGGTCCGCGTGGGCGACCGCGCTGTCCGACGGCGCGTGTCTCGAGGTGGTGACGGCGGTGCAAGGTGGCTGAGGAGAAACTGACCATCGCCGGGCGCGACTTCGGCTCCCGGCTCATCATGGGCACCGGGGGAGCGTCGAATCTCGCGGTGCTGCAGGAGGCGCTGCTGGCGTCGGGCACCGAGCTGACCACGGTCGCGATGCGCCGGGTTGACGCCGAGGGTGGCACCGGCATGCTCGACCTGCTGGGCCGGCTGGGCATCACGCCGCTGCCCAACACTGCCGGCTGCCGCAGCGCCGCCGAGGCGGTGCTGACCGCGCAGTTGGCCCGCGAAGCGCTCGGCACCGAATGGGTCAAGCTCGAGGTGATCGCCGACGAGCGCACCCTGCTGCCCGACGCCGTTGAACTCGTCCGGCCGCCGAGCAATTGGTGGACGACGGGTTCGTGGTGCTGCCCTACACCAACGACGACCCGGTGCTGGCCCGCCGGCTCGAAGACACCGGCTGCGCGGCGGTGATGCCGCTGGGCTCGCCGATCGGCACCGGCCTGGGCATCGCCAACCCGCACAACATCGAGATGATCGTGGAGGCCGCCGGTGTCCCGGTGATCCTGGACGCCGGGATCGGCACCGCCAGCGACGCCGCGTTGGCGATGGAGCTGGGCTGCGGCGCGGTGCTGCTGGCCAG
>PPEA01000081.1 GCA_002967005.1 Mycobacterium talmoniae | reverse complement strand
CCGGCGCCTTCGACGGCGCCGACGACTGGTCGGCAAACTCGGTGGTCGGGATGCCGGCGCTGGCGTCGATCCCGATCCGGGTGGACTGCGGGGACAGCGACCCGTTCTACGGCGCGACCAAACAGTTCATCGCGCAGCTGCCCACCCCGCCGGCCGGCGGCTTCTCCCCCGGCGGGCACGACGCCTCGTTCTGGAGCTCGCAGCTGCCCGCCGAGCTGACCTGGGTGGCCCCGCTGCTCACCGCGTAGCGTTGAACCGCCACGGCGCAGCGTGCAACGATCCGAGGGTGACCGTGCCGTTCGGTTGGAAACTGCCTTACGCGTGGCCGCGAAAGCCCGTTCTAGCGGGCAATGTTGTGTGCACATCGCAACCCCTGGCCGCCCAGGCGGGCCTTCGCATGCTGGCCGACGGCGGCAACGCGGTCGACGCGGCGGTGGCCACCGCCATCGCCTGCACCGTGGTCGAACCGGTGTCCAACGGCATCGGCTCCGACGCGTTCGCCATCGTCTGGGATGGTCGACGACTGCACGGGTTGAATGCGTCGGGCCGCTCCCCCGCCGCGTGGACACCGGAGTACTTCGGCGGCCGCGGTGTTCCGGCGCTCGGGTGGAATTCGGTCACCGTGCCGGGTGCGGTCTCGGCCTGGGTCGGCCTGCACACCAGGTTCGGAAAGCTCCCATTCGCCCGGCTCGTCGAGCCGGCGATCGCCTACGCGCGCGACGGCTTTTTGGTCTCACCGACGGTTGCCGAGCAGTGGGCGGCGCAGGTACCGCTGTTCCAAGCCCAACCCGGCTTCGCGCAGACGTTTATGCCCGGCGGCCGCGCACCGAAACCCGGTGAGCTCGCCGTCCTTCCCGACCATGCCGCCACGCTGGAAAAGATCGCCGAAACCAACGGCGAGGCGTTCTACCGCGGAGAACTGGCGGCCGCGCTCGAGGCGCATGCGACGGCCCACGGCGGTGCCATGCGGGCCAGCGACCTCGCCGCTCATCGGGCGGACTGGGTCGACACGATCAGCGGCGACTACCGCGGCTACACCATTCACGAGATCCCGCCCAACGGTCAGGGCATCGTCGCCTTGATCGCCCTGGGCATCCTCAAGCAGTTCGACATGTCCGCGTTCCCAGCCGATTCCGCCGAGAGTGTGCATCTGCAGATCGAGGCGCTCAAGCTCGCGTTCGCCGACGCCCAGGCCTATGTCGCCGATGTCGACCACATGTCGCTGCGGCCACCGGAGCGTCTGCTCGACCCCGAGTACCTGCGGCAGCGGGCGCAGCTGATCGATCGGACCCGGGCCAAACCGGCGTCCGCCGGCACACCGAGCGCGGGCACGGTGTATCTCACCGCCGCCGACACATCCGGGGTAATGGTGTCGATGATTCAGTCGAACTACATGGGCTTCGGCTCGGGTGTGGTGGTGCCCGGAACCGGGATCGCCCTGCAAAACCGCGGCGCGAATTTTGTTGCCACGCCCGGACACCCGAACCGCGTCGGACCGAACAAGCGTCCGTATCACACCATCATCCCGGGATTCGTGACCCGAGGCGGTGCACCGGTGATGAGCTTCGGGGTGATGGGCGGCACGATGCAGCCGCAGGGCCACGTGCAGGTCGTGGTGCGCATCGTCGACCACGGCCAGAATCCGCAGGCGGCCTGCGACGGCCCCCGGTTCCGGTGGGTGCACGGCAACCAGGTCGCCTGCGAGGACGGCTTCCCGCGGTCAACGCTCGACGAGCTCCGCCGGCGCGGCCATGAGCTGGTCGTCGTCGAGGACTACAACCAGTTCGGCAGCTGCCAAGCGATCTGGCGGCTCGACGACGGGTATCTCGCGGTCAGCGATCCGCGCCGAGACGGCCAAGCCGCGGGCCTCTAGACCCGGATCTTGCCCTCGGCGGCCGCCAACCCGATGTCGTTGCGGAAGTGTCCGCCCGGCAACCGGATCGATCCCAGACGGTCATAGGCGTCGGCGCGGGCCGCGGTCAGGTCCGCACCGGTGCCCACCACCGACAGCACCCGACCGCCCGAGGACACGATGGCCCCGTCGTCGCGGCGGGCCGTCCCGGCGTGCAGCACCCCGTCGAGGACGGCGCTGGCGATCACCGTCGCCGAGCCGCGGACGCCC
>PPEA01000809.1 GCA_002967005.1 Mycobacterium talmoniae | reverse complement strand
CGCCCGGGTCCGCGATGCGGTCGGGTAGCGGCGCCGCGGCGGTGATGCCGTGGTGTCGGGCCGCACCTCCGGGTGGGCGCGGGTGCGGGACTTCCACGCGTTCTCCCCGTAGGTGGCGTAGATGGGGTTGCGTGGATCGGCCTCCACCCCACGAGCGTGGGCGGCGAGTTCCTCGGGCAGATCGATGATCGGGATCTGCGCGTCCAGCGCCGGATTGAAGAAGTAGGGGATCGACACCCGGTCGGTGCCGGGCGCGGGCGCCAACACCCGATGCCGGGTCGCGCGCAGATAGCCGCGGGTCGCCACCTCCAGCAGCTCACCGATATTGACGATGAACGCCCCGGCGACCGGAGGCACGTCGAGCCAGTCCCCGTCGTCGAGTTCGACCTGCAGGCCGTGGGATTCCGGTTCGACCAGCAGCAGGGTCAGCACCCCGGAGTCTTTGTGCGCGCCGACGCCTTGGTCGGTGTCGGCGGTGCCGGGATAGCGCACCACTTTGATCAGGGTTGCGGGTCGGTCGGTGAATGCCTGGTCGAACACCGCTTCGTCGGCGCCCAGCGCGGCTGCCCAGTGCCGCAGCAGCCGATGGCCCAGCGCTGACAGCGCGGCATCCCAGGCCAGCAGGGCGGGCCGGAACCCGGGCAGCGCCGACGGCCACAGATTCGGACCCTGCAATCGCCAATAGCCGCGGGCGTCGGGGATGATCTCGCGTTCGGGGCCGATATCGACCTGCTCGCGCCAGTCGACGAGGCCGTTGGTGAGTTCACCGCCGATCCGCGAATAGCCGCGAAACTGCGGGCTGCGCAATTGGCTCATCTCCTGTTTGGCGGCGGCCGGCAGGGCAAAGAAACTGCGCGCCACCCGCAGCACGCGCGTCGACAGATCGACCGGCACGCCGTGGCCCACCAGATAGAAGAACCCGAACTTGTGCGTCGCGGTCAGCAGCTCAGAACGGAATCGGTCCCGATCGGTGTCGGCGTCGGACAAATCCAGTATCGGCAGCACGTACTCGACTATGGCCTCCGCCGGGGTCGTGCGCCATCGGGGACGCGGGGCGCTACTGAAATCGACGTCCCAGCTGACATAAACCCCCCAGAAATTGCGGTGTTGCGCCGCTGGGACGTCGATTTCAGCAGGACACCGCGCCGGGGCAGCTACCGGCCGGCGTCATCGACCGGCAGTATCAGCCGGGAGGTGCCGAATTCCACGGTGTGGGTGGCCGGCCGCATCCGGTGCCCGGACACCGGGGGCTCGCCGGTGCCCAGGTTGCGCGCGTAACGGGGATGACAGCCCCCGGCGATCAGCACGCGCAGGCGGGAGCCCGCCGCGAACCGGTGCGCGATCGCGTCCAGCTCGATCCGCACGGCCCGGAGTGGTCCCGCAGCCGCCGGTAGCCGTCGCTGACATTGACCGACCGGCCCTTGGCGTCGACCTCGCTGATCCGGACGAACAGGTCGACGTGCGGGTTGTCCGAGCTGTGGGCCAACTCCAGCACCGGGTTGCCGCACACGTCCAGGTCGTCGGTCAGCGGGTCGCCGGTGAAGCTGAGCACGTCGTGGCGCCGGTACAGCCGGCCGTCGTCGCGGTAGCCGCCGTCCGGCGACAACAATCGGCCCCCGATGGTGGGGGTGGGGTCGGCCGGGTCATAGCGGAAGCTGGCCGGGTTGGTGGTCGCATCCCCGGCCGGCGCGGTGCCGGTCAGCCGGCTGGCGGGGTGCAGGTACCAGGTGTGTGCGGTGCTGGCCGGTGGCCAGTCCGGCAGGTCGCGCCACCCCTGACCGGTCAGGCAGATGCGGACCCGATCCAGCCGGGGTGGACGGTCCAGGCCGCCCAGGTGGGTGTCGAGCCAGGTCAGCGATTCCCGGCAGACGGTGCCCAGCCCGCCGGTGAGCATCGAGGTGTGGGTCCACGGCCCGATGGTCAACCCCACCTCGACGCCGCGGTCGCGCAGCCGCGCGTACTGGGTCAGCGTCTGCTCCAAAACAGGTCCTGCCAGCCGCTCAGCAGCAGCACCGGAACGTTCACCCGCTCCAGCGCGGCACCGAGCCGCATCGACTCCCAAAACGGGTCGTCGGGGTCGGGGTGCTCGACCCACGACTCGTACCAGGGCGCCCCGTCGCCCAGCAGCGCGCGTCCGGCCGCCCCCAGCGTCAGCCCGGCCGTCGCG
>PPEA01000808.1 GCA_002967005.1 Mycobacterium talmoniae | reverse complement strand
GAGCTCGACCGCGAATTCCAGGGCCCGGTCCAGGGTAGCGGGCCAGCTCGGCGCGCAGACCGTCCGGCACCGCCGACGCGGCCAGCAGGGCGTGCAGGGCGGCGTGCACGGCCTCGTCGCCCTTGTTCTTCTTCACCGCGCGGGTCACGGCGTCGAGCGCGTTGATGTTGCTGGTGCCCTCCCAGATGGTGCCGAGTTGGGCGTCGCGCACCAACCGGGCGTGCACGAAATCCTCGATGTAGCCGTTGCCGCCGCGCACCTCCAGGGCCCCGGCGGCGACCTTGATGTTGTCGCGGCAGGCGCGGAACTTCAGCAGCGGGGTGATCAACCGCAGGGTGGCGTCGTCGCCGACATCCATCAGATGCGCGGCGTAGGTGACCATCGACAGGGCCTGCTCGGTGGGCACCATGATCTTCATCAACTGCCGCCGCAGCAGCGGCTTGTCGATGATCTTGCTGCCGAACGCACTCCGGCTGCGGGCCACGACCATGGCCTCGTTCAGGCAGCGGCGCATCATGGCCGCGGCGCGGGCGCCGTGCGAGATCCGACACAGGTTGACCTGCTCGATCATCTGGGCGAATCCGCGCCCCACGTCGCCGACCAGGTAGGCGGTGGCACCGTCGAGCAGCAGTTCCCCGCTGGCCATCGACCGGGTGCCCAACTTGTCCTTGAGGCGTGCGATCCGGTAGCTGTTGCGGGTGCCGTCGGGTAGCCATCTCGGCATGGCGAACAGGCCCAGCCCCCGCGTTCCCGGTCCGGCGCCGGTCGGCCGGGCCAGGATCATCACCACCTCGCGTCGGTGTGCGAGCAGAACCATTTGTCCCCGAACAGCTTCCACTCCTCGAGCCCCAACGCGTTGCGCCCGACGGGCTCGGCGGTGGTTTCGATGGCGCCGACGTCGGAGCCGCCGGCCTTTTCCGTCATGAACTGCGCGCCCTTCCACAGGGCGGCCGGATCTTGGGACAGCATCCGCGGCAGCAGATAGCGTTGCAGCGCCGTGCTGCCGAAGCGCCCGATGATGTAGGCCGAGGTGTCGGATCCGCTGACCGGGCACAGCAGCCCGAACTCGGCTTGCCCGAACAGATATTGCAGGGCGAACTTCACGCTGGGCGGGAGCCGATCGGGCCAGTCGAGCACGCCGGCGCGGTGGGTGACGGCGTGCATGCCGAATTCCTGGTAGGCGACCGTCTCCATTTCGCGGTAGGACAGGTGGTATTCGATCCAGTCCTCGTCGCGGCCGAACTTATCGCGGGGGTGCAGGATCGGCGGGTTGCGGTCGGCCAGCCGGGCCAGCTCATCGAGCCGGCCGCCGGCCAGAGCGCCCAGCCGGTCGAAATACGGTTGCAGGTGGGTCAGCACCTCCGGCGCCAAATAGCGGGTCATCAGATCGCGAAACGCGCGGTCATGCCGCCAGAAATTGATGCCCTGCGCCTCGTTGGCGAGGTGCCCGACCGGTTGCGGCGCGCTAACCGGGGCGGATTCGACGGTGGCAGTCATTGGCCCCTCCTACTTCGCGACGTGGAGGCTTGGTTCCCACGATAGGTCCGGCGCGCCGCCGGCGACAGCGGCTCAGCGGTGGCACAGCCGCTCGACGGAAAATTTCTGCTCGAGTTCGGCGTCGGCGATCAGTTCGCCGCGGCGCAGTTCGCTGATCGTGTGATCGACGGCGGCGGCGTAGTGATCGTGCCGCGACTTGATGGTCCGGCGGGTGCGCTCGGTGATCTCCCGCTGCTTTTCCGGCTTCCCGGCGGCGTTGCGCAGGTCGGTGGTGCCGGTGGTGACGGCCTCGGCGATGTCGGTCTGCGTTTCCAAGACGACGGCGTCCAAAAACTGCATCCGTCCCAGGATGAAGTCGTCGCCGCCGCGTGCGGTGGCGTGGATCAGGCGGGACGCCACGTCCTCATCGGTGGGCCACATCTCCTTCTCCAGCAGCGCATACGGGTCATCGGGCCAGGTGCTGCCGCCGGTCGGGTTCGCGCACGGCAACGGATGGTTCTTCCACAGTCGGGACAGCTCCACCCCCGACGTGGTCGGTTCCGGCGCACTGGTCACCGCCGCCCCGCCGGTGACTCGGTCGCAGGCCACGCCGAGCATCACCAGCGCCGTCGCACACCATCGCCGCCAGGGCCAGTTTCGCCCCGCCATCGGCCCCATTCTGCGTCGCCGGTGGCCGCCCCGGCGGCAAACGGGGACCGGCCTACG
>PPEA01000807.1 GCA_002967005.1 Mycobacterium talmoniae | reverse complement strand
GACCGGGTTCCGCCGCCGTGGCGGCCGATCGTCGAGTCGCCGGACGCCGAGCAGCGACGGCTGGCCGCGTTGGCGTTGTGGCCGCGCGAGTTTTTGGAGCTGGTGCCGAACTTCGCGGCCACGTTGGCCGCCAACCTGCTCGATGTGCGGGTCGGATTCCGCGACGACGAGGGGGCCGTATTGGTGTATTTCGTCGCCGCCGAGCAGCAGATCGCGGTGTGGCTGGGCTGGGATCCGGCGCCTTCGGTGCCGACGAACCGCCGTTTTGGGCGACCCTTCCGGGTGCGGCGCGGGGGTTTCTGTCCCACGTCCACGCCGGTTTCACCGGCGTGGACGGCGAGTCCTACGGCCTGGCGCAGCCCTCCTATATGGCCACCCTGGCCGCCTGGGCGGGATGGCCGACCGGCATCCCCGGCTGGCGCGACGACACCGGGATTTGCGCGACCCGGTTGCTGTGGCTCAGCGGCAGCGGCGACAACATGGCGCTGTGCACGTCGCCGGACCTGCCGCCGGGCCAGGCCGCCAAGGTGTGGGCCGAAGGTGAGACCGAGGTGACCGATTTCGGCGCCGCCCTCGATGAGCTGCTGCTGACCGCGCTCGGTTGACCGGTTCGCCCGGCCAAGGACTACCCTGTCTGACCATGGTCACGGCGAGCTGGGGGGCGACACCGAGGAAGGCCGGCCGATGATCTTCAAGGGGGTCAGGGAGGGTAAGCCCTACCCCGAGCACGGGTTGTCCTACCGGGATTGGTCGCAGATCCCGCCGCGGCAGATCCGGCTGGACGAGTTGGTCACCACCACCACGGTGCTGGCGCTGGACCGGCTGCTGTCGGAGGACTCCACCTTCTACGGCGACCTGTTTCCGCACGCGGTGAAGTGGAAGGGCATCGTGTACCTGGAGGACGGCCTGCACCGCGCGGTGCGGGCCGCGCTGCGGAACCGCACCGTGCTGCACGCTCGAGTGTTCGACATGGATGTCCTGGCCTGACCAGCTCTTGCCGCGAGCGTGCGTGTCCCCGGTCGACACGCCGGGCAAAATCCCGGAACTGCGCACGCTCGCGCCGGCCAGACCGGTCACATTCTCGGCGCGCCAGGTGTCGAAGTAGTGAACCCCACTACACCGAGGAGCACCAAATGCCACGACTCACCGGGGTGTCCGACCGGGATGCCGGACTGGGCGCCAAGATCGCGTTCTTTTTCACCAAGCGGCGGTTCAAGCAGATGACCGGACTGCAAACCGCGACCATGCTGGAGCCGCTGCGGATGTACGCCCATATCCCGGGCCTGCTCAACGCAATCGGCCGCCTTGAACTGTCGGAGTCCAAGCTGGACATCCTCAGCCCCCGCGACCGCGCGTTGGCCGAGCTCAAGGCGGCGACGACGGTGCGCTGCGAGTACTGCATCGACCTGGGGTCGGAGATCGCGCGCGGGATCGGGATCACCGACGAGGAGTTGCTGGCGCTGGCCGACTACCACGACGCCGCGTGCTTCTCCGACGTCGACAAGCTGATCCTGGACTACGCCACCGCGATGAGCCACACCCCGGTGCAGGTCAGCGACGAGCTGTTCGACGCGCTGCGGGCCCATTTCAACACCCCGCAACTCGTTGCGCTCACCCACGTCATCAACCTGGGTAACTTTCGGGCCCGATTCAACCTCGCACTGGATATCGGCTCGTCCGGCTTTTCCGCCGGCCGGGTGTGCGCGATCCCCGACCCCGACCGGCGATGACCGAAATCCCGTCGCTGACTGCACGTTTCGAGGAGGCGCGGCCGCGGCTGCGCGCCGTCGCGCATCGCATGTTGGGCTCGGTCGACGACGCCGAGGACGCGGTGCAGGAAGCGTGGCTGCGGCTACGCGGGGACTCCGGTGAGATCGATAACGTCGACGCCTGGTTGACGACGGTGGTGGCGCGGATCTGCTTGAACATGCTGCGCGCCCGACGGACTCAGGACGCGCTCGTCGTGCAGGTACCCGACCCGGTGGTGGAACCGGCGACCGACCCCGACCCGGAACACCAAGCGCTGCTGGCGGATTCGGTGGGTTTGGCCATGTTCGTGGTGTTGGAGACGTTGCCGCCGGCCGAACGACTGGCGCTGGTGCTGCACGACGTGTTCGCGGTGCCGTTCGAGGACGTCGCCGCCATTGTGGACCGCACCCCGGCCGCCGCCCGGCAGTTGGCCAGCCGCGCCCGGCGGCGCATCC
>PPEA01000806.1 GCA_002967005.1 Mycobacterium talmoniae | reverse complement strand
ACCCAGCGGGCGAACACCGGGTCGGGCCCGTCATCGAAATAGACCGCGGCCGCCAGCAGCAGGTTCTGCGCGACCAGCGCGCCGACCGGGGGCGATCAGCAACATCCACGCCAGGTCGTTGAGCAGCAGCACCAGGTCCGGGTCGCGCTCGGGCCGAAACGCGGCGACCAGGAACACGATGTTGGACAACGCGAACAGCGTCGCCCCGCTGACCGCGGCGGTCAGGTAGCAGTAGGCGAACACGTGACTTTGGGTGGCCATCCGCTTCATCTGGACCACGATCACCATGAAGAACGGCAACAGCATGACCCCGCACAGGTCGTAGGTGATCATCGAAAACCGGATCGCGCCGGTGTGCGCGCCGTAGAAGTCGGCGACCTGCTGGGCGGTCAGCTGCGGTGACATCGGCGGGAAGAAGCCCGGAAACGCCAGGAAGGCGATCAGGTACACCACGCCGAACACCGGTGCCGTCCACACGCTGATCAACTGGGTCTTGACGTTGGCGGTCGCGGGCAGGTCTTCGGCCTCGGCAAGGATCTGCATCTCACCTCGCTGGGGTAGCGGCGAACTGGCCCCAGGCTAGCCGATCGGCTAGTTGCCCACAACGTCCACAGCGGGGGCGGCTTTGACCGGCAACTGCATCATGCGTTCGATGAGCGGGATCAGCACCGCGCACAACGTGGCGTCGTCGACGTCGTCGACCAGCGGATTGACCACGGTGCCCCCGATCGCCCCGGACAGCAGCGCCGCCGCGATCCGCGCCTCGGTGTCGTCGGGGGTGCCCAGCAGAATCCCGTACAGCCGGCTGATGAACTGCCGGAACGGTTCATGCTCGCCCAGCAGCCGCACGATCACCGGATCGCTTTGCAGGGTCCGCACCCAGCGCCGGCGCCGGACCGCCATCTCGATGACGTCGGTCAACAGCGCCTTGCGCGCGGCCAGCGGCTCCGGCTGGGCCTCGGCGGCGGCCAACGCCTCCTCGAGCGTGCCCAGCTCCCGGTCGGTGACCGCGATGACAATCTCTTCTTTGGTCTTGAACTGGTGATAGACCGCCGCCTTGGTCACCCCGACGGCGTCGGCGATCATCTGCAGCGAGGTGCCGCTGACCCCGTGGTCGGCGATCAAATCCAACGCGGCGTCCAGGATTCGGGTTTGGGCCGCAGAATAGGGGACCCCGCCCAGCCGTTTCCGGTTCGCCGGCTTCTCGGTGAGCACCGCCTCAGGGTAGCCCCGGCGTCGCGCCGCGGATCCGCAGCACGACCACGCCCCCGGCCAGCGCAAGCCCCTGAATCGCGGCCACGGCCGCCACCACCGGGGTCCGGTTCTCCAACAGCGGCACCCACTTGTCGGCTTTGCGGCTGATCCCGCCGCCGGCGATGAACAGATCCGGGCAGATCGCGTTCTCGATGGCGACCAGCACCTTCGTCACCTCGCGCGCCCAGCGTTTGTAACTCCAGTCGTGCTTTTCCTTCACCGACGACGCCGCCCGGTGCTCGGCCTCCTTGCCGTCCACCTCCAGGTGGCCGAACTCGGTGTTGGGCAGCAACTTCCCGTTGTGAATGATCGCCGACCCGATGCCGGTGCCGAACGTCAGCAACACCACCACGCCGGTGTTGTCTTTGCCGGCCCCGTACCGTTCTTCGGCGAGCCCGGCCGCGTCGGCGTCGTTGAGCACCACGACGTCTTGGCCGTCGAGTTCGGCGCCGATCGCGTCGCGGGCGTTGACACCGAGCCAGGACTTGTCCACGTTGGCGGCGGTGCGTGCGACACCGCCGGTGACCACCCCGGGATAGGTCACCCCCACCGGCCCGGTCCAGTCGAAGTGGCGGACCACCTCGGCGATGGTCTTGGCCACCGCGGGCGGTGTGGCCGGCTGCGGGGTGAGCAGTTTGAACCGGTCACCGATCAGCTGCCCGGTGTTCAGGTCGACGATCCCGCCTTTGATCCCGCTGCCGCCGACGTCCACGCCGAGCGCGCGGTGCGGCGGGGGCGCGCCCGCGGATGACGATTGGGGGCCCCCGGACGGGTCGGGTCTGGCATCGGTGCTGGACATGGGTCTCCTCGGCGGGCGGATGCGTCGGCCCACACCTTAGTCGGTGGGCGCGGACTTGGCGGTTGTGCTGCGATGGAGGCGTGCCGACACCACAGAATCGTCCCGCCCAGCTTCGTTCCGTGGCCGAAACGCTCGCCGGGGAGGCGGCGACGTTCGCGCGGCGGCGCCGCGCCGAGGTGTTCGGGGCG
>PPEA01000805.1 GCA_002967005.1 Mycobacterium talmoniae | reverse complement strand
CGGGGTGCGACGCGCCCGGTCACTTGAGCGGCCAGGCACACCATCGCGCTGGCCAGCAGCACCGCGCCGATGGTGTCGGTGAGGTAGTGGTAGCCGCAGGCGATCAGTCCGAGCGCCCCGAGCGCACTGCCCACCGCCGCGACGGCCAACGCCCACCGCCGGCCACCGGTCACCAGCACCACCATGCCCAACACCGAAACCACCAGTGCCGTATGGCCGCTCGGATACTCCAGGTAATCGCCGTTGTGCCGGTCGAACCACCGCTTGAGCGCCTGGTCGATCGCGATGGTGGCGAACGGGCACACCAACACCACCGCCGCTAACCGCCACCGCCGCCGATACAGCGCGGCCGCCACGCAGGCGGTCAGCACCGGGCCGAGCAGCCACCAATCGGTGAAGGCCAACAGCCAGCGGGGCTGGGTGCCGACCACGTCGTGGGTGTAGCGCACAAACTCGTCGTCGACCGGGGTCGAGCCCTTGCCCACCGCCCAGCCCAGCAGCAGCATCGCCGCCACCGCGACCGGTGGCCACCAGCGAATCACCCGGTCAGGTGGGTGCGCTCGGCCGCGGTGATCAGCTCTTCGCGCGCCCGGGCGACACGGGAGCGGATGGTGCCCACCGGGCAGCCGCACACTTCGGCGGCCTCGGCGTAGGACAGGCCGAGCACCTGCGTCAACAGCAGCGCGTGGCGGCGGTCGGCGTCCAGGCCGTCGAGCAGCATGCGGATTTCCACCAGGTGCTCGAAATTGCGGGCCGGGCGGTGACTTTCCAGCACCTTGTCCACGTCGACGCCGTGCTGGGCGCGGGGGCGGCTCTGGTTGTAGCGGATCTGGTCGACCACCACGCGGCGGGCGATGGACAGCAGCCAGGTCTTCGCCGAGGAGCGACCGGCGAACCGGGGCAGCGCGGCGATCGCGCGCAGAAACGTTTCCTGGGTCAGGTCGTCGGCCGCGCCGGGATCCCCACCCAGGTAGGCCACGGACCGCCAGACATCCCGGTGGGTGGCGCGGATCTTGTCGAGTAGCTCGTCCAGCGACTCGGTGCCGGGCTCCATATCCGGCGCGAACGTTCCCCGGTGACCACCGGCGCCCGGGCCCTGCACCACCAGGCCGTCCGCGCCGGCGGCGACGGCCACCCCGGCCTCATAAGTCGATGTCACGGTAACGAACAGCAGCATGCCCAGCGCGCCGAACCACCGCAGCACATCCGGCGGCGGGGTGCCGAAGGTGAAGGACACCACCTCGGGCCGCACGTCGGCGAGCACCTCCAGCTTGCGCTGCCAGGCGTCGTCGTCGAAGCGGGGCGCGCCCAACTCGACGCCGTAGTGTTCGGCGACCTGATCGAGTCGCTGCGCGTAGTAATCCAACTGCGCGTAGTCGGCGACGCTGGGCTGGGGCACGAACATGTTGGCCCCGATCGGGCCGGTGGTCAGGGCGCGCGCGGCGGCAATATCGTCGGCCAACCGCTCGGGGCTCACGTACCCGCCGGGCACGAAACCCATCCCGCCGGCGTTGGAGACCGCGGCCGCCAGCTCCGGGGTCCCCGGACCACCGGCCATCGGCGCCCCCACGATGGGCGCCTCGAGGTCCCAGAAGCCCAACACCATGCGTCTAGCCTGCCATCACCCGCAGGCGCCGGGGAAGCGCCCCTTTCGATCGGTACGGGCCGAGAACCGCGGCACCGCAGGGCTTATGCAGCAGCTGGCGGGCCACCGCGTTGACCTCCTCGACGGTCACCGCATCCAGCTCCCGTAGGGTGCGGGCGATGCTGCGCTGCTCGCCGTAGTTGAGCTCGTTACGCCCGAGGCGGTGCATCCGCGACCCGGAATCCTCCAGCCCCAGCACCAACGAGCCGCGCAACGAGCCCTTGGCGATCCGGCACTCCGCCGCGCTGATGCCGTCGCGGGCCACCGATTCCAGCACCTCGGCGGTCACGGCGACCACATCGGCGAACCGCTCGGGCTGGCACGCCGCATACACCGACAGCGCCCCGGTGTCGGCGAAGGTGTCCACCGTGGAGTACACCGAGTAGGCCAGCCCGCGGGATTCCCGAATCTGCTGGAACAGCCGGGAACTCAGCCCGCCACCGAGGGCGGTGTTGAGCACGGCCAGCGCTCGGCGATGCGGCCAGTTCCGCCCCGGGGTGCGCACCCCCACCGACAGATGGGTCTGCTCGGCGTCCCGGTTCACCAGCGTCAGGCCGGGCTGGCCGGGTACCCGCGCGGTGCCCTTGCGCACCGCCGCGGCGCGGCGTC
>PPEA01000804.1 GCA_002967005.1 Mycobacterium talmoniae | reverse complement strand
GGCGGCGTTGGAATTCGCCGGCACCACCTCCGCGCCCGGCAGGTGGGCCGCCAGCCAGCGCCGCACCTGCGCGGCGGCCACCGGGTGCGCGGCCACCGTGCCGACCTCAGCGGGGCTGCGGCCGGGGCTGGTGACGATCGAAAACACCACGTCCAGCGTGGTCTCGGCGAACACCTGCAGCGGCGAGCCCATCGCCAGGTTGTCCAGGGTGGGCAGCACACCGCCCTCGATCGAATTCTCGATCGGCACGCACGCGTACTCGGCGGCGCCGTCGCGGACGGCGTCCAGGGCGGCCGGGGTGCTGTCCATCGGTACCGGGCGCACCGAGTCGGAGCCGGGGACCAAACCGGCCGCGGTCAGCTGCGTCAGCGCCGCTTCGGTGAAGGTCCCCTCCGGGCCGAGGTAGGCGATGCGAGCCACCCTGCAACCCTATCGGTCGTCGGCCGCGCAGAGCCCTTGCGCCGCTCCGCCAGCCCTAGTTAAGTTAGGCTTACCTCACTGATGAAAGGTGGCCGATGACACTCACCGCGGGACCCGCCCCGACCACTGCCGAACGGATCCGCAGCGCATGTGTCCGGGCCGACGGCGCGCTGCTGGCCATCGAGGGATATGAGCCGGTCGCCACGTCGGTGCATCACCTGCTCGGCGACGGGTCGTATGCCGTGGCGGTGCCGGCCGACGGCGCGCTGGCCGCCAACATCGGCGACGTCGAGGTGCCCGCCATGTTGGAGCTCACCGACTATGCGCCGTTGCCGCTGCGGGAACCGGTGCGCGCGCTGGTGTGGCTGCGCGGCCGGTTGCAGCGGGTGCCGGCGCCGACGCTGCCGGCGCTTTTGGACCGGATCGCCGGCCGAGAACCCGCACCCGGCGTTGCTGCAGGTGGTGACGCCGCGCTCGGGCCCCGACCTGGACACCCCGCTGGTCCTGCTGCGCCTGGAGATGGATTCGGTGGTGGTGGCCGACGCCACCGGCGCCGAGTCGGTCGGGGTAGACGCGCTGCTGTCGGCCCGGCCCGACCCGTTCTGCGTGATGGAGGCGTGCTGGCTGCAGCACTTTGGAGCAGGTGCATCCGGACGCATCGCCCCGGTTGGCCGTCCCGGCTGCCGGGGGCGGTCTGCGGCGCGGCCAGGTCCGCCAGCTGGGGCTGGACCGCTACGGGGTGCGGCTGCGGGTGGAGGGCGCCGAAGGCGACCATGACGTGCGGCTGCCGTTTCCCGAACCCGTCGACGACATCACCGGCCTGGGCCGGGCGATCCGGGTGTTGATGGGCTGCCCGTTTCTCAACGGCCTGCGCGCCCGGGGATTCCCCCGTTGACTCTGCGCCTACCAGGCAAAAGTACGAGTGACACGCGTGGTGGACGCAGAGTCAACGCCGGTCGATAGCGTGTCGGGGTGGATCACCCAAGCGCCGAGCGGCGCGGGCTGCGCGTCGAGGTCGCCGTCGTGCTGGCGGTCACCTATGGCCTGAGCGCCGTCACCGCGGTGCTGCAACTGTCCGACGCGGTGCTGCGCAACCTCAGCGCGCAGCGGATCCCACTCAATCCCAAGCGGTCCTACTTCGACCTGATCGACCTGGGCCTGAACCTGGCCTGGGCGGTGCAGCTGATCGCCTGGGGCGGTCTGGCCCTGTACCTGTTGTGGCGCAGCGGGATCGGCCCCGAACGCATCGGCTTAGGCCGGTTCCGGTGGCGCGCCGACCTGCTCGGCGGGGTCGGCCTGGCCGCCCTGATCGGCGTGCCGGGTCTCGGGCTGTACCTCGTCGGGCGCTGGCTGGGGCTTAACGCCAACGTCGTCCCCTCCGGGTTGGGCGACACCTGGTGGCGGGTGCCGATGCTGGTGGCGGCCGCCTTCGCCAACGGCTGGGCCGAAGAGGTGATCGTGGTCGGCTATCTGCTCACCCGGCTGCGGCAGCTGCGGGTGCGCCCGGTGCTGGCGCTGCTGTGCTCCAGCCTGCTGCGCGGCGCCTACCACCTGTACCAAGGATTCGGCGCGGGGCTGGGCAACCTAGCGATGGGCCTGGTGTTTGGCTACGTGTGGCGGCGCACCGGGCGGCTGTGGCCGCTGGTGATCGCCCACGGCCTGATCGACACCGTCGCCTTCGTCGGCTATGCGCTGCTGGCCGCGCACCTGAGCTGGCTGCGCTGAGGCCGCCACAATGGATGCGGTCGAACGAACCCCACCCGCACGCGCCCGGAACCGCCGCGTGCTGCGCCGGCGGCCCCCGCCCGGCGCCCGGCCCCGCCACCGCGGCAGACCACGCCGCCAC
>PPEA01000803.1 GCA_002967005.1 Mycobacterium talmoniae | reverse complement strand
CAGGGCGTCTCGGCGTATCCGGGCGACGGCTCCAACCGCTGGCCGGCCGTGCACCGGCTCGACGCGGCGCGGCTGTTCCGGTTGGCGCTGGAGCAGGCGCCCGCCGGCACCATCTGGCACGGGGTCGCCGAGGAAGGCATCCCGGTCCGCGACATCGCCACCGTCATCGGCCGGCACCTGAACCTGCCGGTGACCTCGATCCCCGTCGCGCAGGCATTCGAGCACTTCGGTTGGCTCGGCGCGTTTTTCGCCCTCGACATCCGGGCCTCCAGCGCCCTGACCCAACAGCGGCTGGGCTGGCGACCGAGCGGCACGGGGCTCCTCGAGGATCTTGGGCAGGGCCATTACTTCGCCGGGGTCGCGGTGGACTAGCCGGCTCGCGGATTCGCACCACATGGGTACCGGAAGTCACTCCAGCACCGATTTCCCGACCATGTGGTGTTGCCCGAAAGCGGTGGCATATCCGATAGCACCGCGGGGTGGTATCGCCGGCGCTATCCGTTTGGCGAAGGTCCCCATCCTCCGGACAGGGACTGCCGAGGCTGCTGGGACGCCTGATGCCCGCGGCGGCCACGATCTTCGGATCGCCTCGTCCCCTCGCCGTTGCAGCGCCCTCGGGCGCCCTGGGTGAATTGCGGCACCTACGCCGCGATCCCGCCAGGGGGCGGTGACGCTTCGGTGGACAATGGCCAAATGGTGGCGGTGCGGCGCGTGGTCGTTTCTGTGCTGGTCCTGATGTGCGGTGCCGGCGGGGTGGGTACGGCCGCGCCCCCGGTGCCCCCGGTCGGTCCCCAAGCCCGCGCGGCCGGGTTGGTCGACGTCCGCAGCGTCGTTCCCAGCGCCCTGATCGACCTGCGCTATGCGACCCCGAACAATTTCGTCGGCACCCCGCTGTATCCCGCCGATGCGCGCTGCCTGGTGCACGAGTCGTTGGCGCCGGGGCTGACCGCGGCCGCCGCGGCGCTCGCACGGCAGGGTCGGGTGCTGGTGTTCTGGGACTGCTACCGGCCGCACGAGGTGCAGGTCCGGATGTTCGAGGCGGTCCCCAACCCGAATTGGGTGGCCCGGCCCGGCCGGTTTGCCCGCAGCCATGAGGCCGGCCGCTCGGTCGATGTGACGATGGCCGGCCCCGATGGCCGCCTCGCCGATATGGGCACCGACTTCGACGACTTTTCGCCTCGCGCTTTGGCGTTCGCCACCGACGGCGTCGACCCGGCCGCGGTGGCCAACCGTGCCGCGCTGCGCGACGCGATGACCGCGGGCGGGTTGACCGTCTACTCCGGTGAGTGGTGGCATTTCGACGGCCCCGGCGCCGGCGTCGATCGGCCCTTTCTCGACGCGCCGGTCAACTGAGCCGGCGCCGAGTGTGGAGTTGCGTCACGCCCCCGCCGCGCGGACCGTGGACCAAGTCCACAGTCGGCGGGTGAGGGCAGCTCAGACCAGCACCATGAGGAACGCGATCACCAACAGACCCAACAACGCCGCCGTCGAAATGACCGACCGGATCGCGTTAGCGCCGTAATTGACGGCTCCCGGCGCGAGGTTCACGTACGGATCTTCGACGAGCAGACGATTGTTCATGCTCAGTTCCTAACACCAGAAAACACCGACGCGGCCTGCAACGACGGTGGCGCCAGATCCATTCCCGGCCGCGCCGACGACTTAGACGTACCGGTTGCGGCCGGCCAGCGCCCCCATCACGATCTGCACCAGGTACACGCCGAGCATCATCAGCCACGGCGCGCTCCACCCGCCGGTCAGGTCGTGCAACAGCCCGAACAGGAACGGGCCCACCCCGGCGAGCAGATAGCCGAAGCCCTGCGCCATCCCGGACAGCCGCACGGTGTCCTCGGTGGTGCGGGCCCGCAACGCGATCACGGTGAGCGCCAACGAAAACACGCTCATGCCCAGCCCGACCAGGACGCTCCACAGCAGTGGTGCGGCGGCCGGGGCGAGCAGCAGGCCCAGCACCCCGGCCAAGCCGAACACGCCCAGCCCCACGATCCATCCGGTCTGGCTGTACTGGCGGGCGGCCAGCGGGGAGACGAACAGGCTGATCGGCACCGCGATCAGCGAGATCAGTCCCAGCAGCAGCCCGGCGCGTCCCTCGCTCATCCCGGTGTCGATGAGCACCTCGGGCAGCCAGCCCATCACCACGTACGCCAGAAACGACTGGGTGCCGAAAAACAGCGCGACCGTCCACGCCAGCTTGCTGCGCAGCAACGACCGGCCCGTCGCCGCGGTCGTCGACAGCGCGGCGTCGCCGGCCGCG
>PPEA01000802.1 GCA_002967005.1 Mycobacterium talmoniae | reverse complement strand
ACTGGGTGCACGCCGCGCCCGTTCGAGCTGCGCGACGTCGACCCGCCGCCGCGGCTCGGCGTCGAGCTGCCGGCGCCGTCCCGCGGATCCGGCTGTGGTGAAGCCCGCCGGCCCGGTACCCGACGACGCCGCGCTGCCCAGCTGCCTGCTGACCTATCTGTCCGGCACCACCATGGTGGAGACCGCGCTGGCGATGCGACGCGCCACCCCGGTCAGCACGTTCAACGCGCTCATCGACCACGCGCTGTGGTTCCAGCGGCCCATCGACCTGTCGGATTGGGTGCTGTCGGACCAGTTTTCGCCCAGCGGCGTGGCGGGACGCGGCCTGGCGACGTCGACGATGTACAACCGGGCCGGGCAACTGGTCGCGACCGCGACCCAGGAGCTGTATTTCGGTCGCGGCACCACCTGACCGGGCCGGCCCCGGGGCGAGCGTGCGCAAAATGCCAGCCCCAGCCGGGTGGCGACTACATTTGTGCACGCTCGCGGCAGAAGGACCCCCACGGAAGGCAGACGCGCATGGCCTGGCAACCAGCTGACATCCCCGACCAGCACGGCCGCACCTTCGTGGTGACCGGCGCCAACGGCGGGCTCGGCGAGGTCACCACCCGGGTGCTGGCCGGCAAGGGCGCCACCGTGGTGATGGCCTGCCGCAACGTCGCCAAGGCCCAGCCGATCGCCGACGACATCGACGGCGACGTGACGGTGGCCGCCCTGGATCTCGCCGACCTGGCGTCGGTGCGCGAATTCGCCGACCAGCAGCCCGGTTTCGACGTGCTGATCAACAACGCCGGGCTGATGAACATCCCGTTTCGCCGCACCGTCGACGGCTTCGAAACCCAGTTCGGGGTCAACCACCTGGGCCACTTCGCGTTGACCGGGCTGCTGCTGGACAAGATCAGCGACCGGGTGGTGACGCTGTCGAGCATCGCGCACCGCCAAACCCCCAAGCTGTGGATCGACGACCTGAACTACGAGCACCGCCGCTATCAGCGCAACCTGGCCTACGCCCAATCCAAGCTGGCCAACCTGATGTTCGCCCGCGAGCTGCAGCGGCGGCTGGCCGCGGCCGGGTCGACCAAACGCTCCTACGCCGTACACCCCGGGGTGTCGGGCACCGACCTGTTCACCAAGACCGAGACGCTGCTGGACCTGGTCGCCAAGCAGGGCGCCCGGCTGGTCGGCCAACCCCCGCAGCGGGCCGCGGAGTCGACGCTGTTCGCCGCGACCATGCCCAACGCCGACCCGACGATCTACTGGGGGCCCAACCGATTACGGCAGACCCGCGGCCCGGTCGAGCCCTGCCCGTCGAGCCGGCTATCCCGCAATGAGACGCTGTGGCACCGGCTCTGGGAGGAGTCCGAGAGGCTGACCGGCGTGCACTACAAGCTGTAGCGGCCGGGGTTACACGTTGACCTGAAAACCCAGATCGACGTCGCAGGCGGCGCGCCCGCCGCGGATGCCCCAATTCTCCGGCGCGCTCTCGCGCAGCAGGATCCGGACGTGGTCGGCGGGGATACCGAGTTCGGCGAGCCGACGCACGATCTCGCCGTAGAGGTTCCGTTTGGCGTCCACGGATCGGCCGGCGAAACAGTCGATGGTCACCAGGGTGTAGCGCTCCGGGTGCGTCAGGTTCGGCGAGTGGGCGAACCGATGCGGCTCGTGGGCGACCAGCCGCACATTCTTGTCCGCGGCCGGGATCTGGAACGCGGCCACCAGCGCGGCGTGGACCGCATCGATGAGGGCGACTTCCTCGGCGGGCGTGTAGTGGCGGCGAACCTCGATCAGTGAGCTGGGCATGCGGTGGATCGTTGCACACCAGGGGTCGGTGCGTCATCCGAGATTCGTGCGGCGGCGCCGGTCACCCCGCGTCGTCCCACCGCCACACCGACGCCGGCCGGCCGGTGCCGCGGGCTTGTGCGGTGTCGCCGGTGCGGACCAGCCCGGGGGTGGCGCGCAGGGTCCGGTTGAAGTTGCCGCGGTCGACCGGCCGACCGTGCAGCGTCTCGGCGGCGGCCAACGCCCGGGTCACCGGGAACCGGTCCCCCAGCAGCGCCCGGGTGAACGGCAGGTCGTGAAACAGCTTGTCGGCCAGGATCACCCGGGTGTCGTGCAGGATCCGGTTGTGGTCGAACGCCAGCTTCGGCTGGTCATCGAGATCGATCCAGGTGACGGCGGGGTCGGCCCAGTCCGCGGCCAGCACCGCGAACATGGCGATCGACAGCGTCGGGCCGCGCGGATCCCGGTGCGGGGCGCGAACACCGCAGCTGCCCACCG
>PPEA01000801.1 GCA_002967005.1 Mycobacterium talmoniae | reverse complement strand
CAGCATGGCCAGCAGGCCGGCCGCCAGGACCGCGCACAAGCCGCCCATGCCGGCCCGGTCGGCGCCGAACAGGTCGACGAAGGTGAAGAACATCCAGGGCGCCAAAAACGAGGCGGCCCGCCCGGTGGTGGTGTAGAGGCCGAACGCCACTCCCTCCTTGCCCTGCGCGGACATGCGCAGCATCAGCGCCCGCGCGGAGGCCAGGATGGGGCCGACGAACAGGCACAGCAGCAGCCCGCAGATCCAGAACGCCCGCGGCCCGGAGGCGCACAGCAGCGCCACTCCGATCGCGATCATGAGCGTGAGCGAGCCGGTGATGACGGGTTTGGGGCCCACCCGGTCGGCGAGCAGGCCGCCCACCACCGCGCCGATCGCGGCGACGATGCTGACGCACACACCGAAGATGAGCACGTCGGCTTGCGATACCCCGTACACGCTGACGCCGAGGACCGCGCCGAACGCGAAAATGCCGGTCAGCCCGTCGCGAAACACCGCGCTGGCCAGCAGGTAGTAGACCACGTGGTGGTCACGTCGCCACTCGCTCTTCACCTCCCGCCACAGCGCGCGATAGGCGCCACCGATACCGGCGGCCGGTCGGGGGGTCGACGGCGGCCCGGTGCGCGCACCAACGCCAGCAGTGGGCCGGCGAACACCGCCAGCCATGCCGCGGCCACCACCATCGCCACCCGCACATTCTGGCCGTCGGCCGCCGCCAGCCCGAACAAGCCGCGGGTGTCGCCGTCGCCGTCGATGAAGCCGAAATACAGGATCAGCAGCAACAGCACACTACCGAAAAACCCCGACGCCGAGCCGATCCCGGAGACCCGCCCCATGTTCCGCGGTGTGGAGATTTGGCTCAACACGGCGTTGTAGGGCACCGTCGCCAGGTCGCTGCACGCCGCGGTGCAGGCCAGCAGGAGCAGACCCGGCAACAGGTAGTGGTAGTCGGTTTTGATGAGGCTCATGGCGGCGGTTAAGACGACGACCACGCCGGTCAGTATCGCCAATGCGGTGCGGCGACGGTGCGGGGCGTCGACCCAGACCCCGGTCGCCGGCGCCAGGAACGCGACGAACAGCCCCGCGAACGTCAGTGCCCGGCCCAGCCAGCTGGCCGGCGTGGTGGCACCGGGCAGCCCCTCACCGACCGCCCCGGTGAGGTACACGGAGAACACGAACGTGATGACCACGGCGTTCACGCCGGTGGCGCCGCAATCCCACAGCGCCCACGCCACGATCCGGGACCGTGAGACGGTCGGCGATTCGATCGTGCTCATGACCGCACTCCCGTGGCGCATTTCGGTCGGTTCCGCGGGGGACTCACCCACAACACCTCACCCTTCTGTGCCCTCGTTGTCGTGCTCTGGCCGGCGCCGGCCCACCACCGCACCCGCGCCCCCGCCCACCAGCAGCCGCCAGCCACCCCAGGTGCGCCGCGACCGCGGCGCGGCGGCGGTCGGCGGGCGCTCCGGCGACGTCTCCGCCACCGGTACAGGGCCAGGTCGCCGTCGCGGTAGTCGCGCAACTCCAGCGTCACACCGTCGCTGGCCCCCATCGCCTCGACGGCGGGGGTCGCCGCGCGGGCAATGATCTGCACCTGCGCACCGCTGGCGATCAGCAGGCCGAGCCGACGCTGCGCGACACTTCCCGCGTCCGACGACGACCACCTTTTTGCCGGCCAGCCGCAGCCCGACCAGGTAGGGATTATCGGTCACCGGGCAACTCGTAGTGGCCGCGCCGGCGGCATGCTCAACGAAGCGCCGCACCGACTCCGGATGCGCCGCCGGATGGGTGTGCAGGTAGGCCGCGTGCACCCCGCCGCGCACCGCGCCGTCGCGCACCGGTGCGCCGTCCTCGCCCCGGCGCACCCAGGCCGGAAGGTAGTCGTCGGTGAATGTGACTGCGGTGCGGTGAAATTCGTGGCCCACCGCGCGCTGGCCGGTGGCGTACGCCGGCGAGTCGGTGACCGCGACGACGTCCCGGTACCCCAGCGTCAGACGCTCGGTGAACCGCGCCGAGCCGGCCAGCACCCCGCACATCGGGTACCCGTCGAGGTCGGTGAGCAGGTAGGTCAGCCCCGCGCATTCGGCGTGCACCGGGGCGCGACCGGCCAGCTGCGTGATCTGGGCACGGAGCCGCTCGTTGGCCGACAGCTCGGCGGTGTGCTCCTCGGGGAATCCGCCGGGCAGCACCAGGGCGGCGGCAGCCGCGGGCAGCGGGTCGGTCAGCGGGTCGAATTCGGCGACCTGGGCCCCGGCGGCCCGCAGCAGTTCGGCATGTTCGGGGTAGCCGAAGCTGAACGCTTTGCCG
>PPEA01000800.1 GCA_002967005.1 Mycobacterium talmoniae | reverse complement strand
CGGCCAACCGCTGGTTGCGCAGCAGCCCGGCCCCCAGCTGGACGGCGGGCGACGCCGCGCGCACCCCGTGGCGCAGAAACTGCCCCATCATCGCCGGCAGCTCCCAGTACGCCCGCAGCGCCGCCAATTTCCATTCGCCGTCGTCCGCGCGCAGGTCGTAGCGCAGGAACGCGGGGATGCGCATGGTCACCGCCGCCCCCATCGCGACCTCGAGTTCTAGGTCGCGCACCACGACGGATCCGTGCACGATGTCCAGGTCGCGGTGGAAGGTGATGTCGCGCGGCCCGATGAACGTGTCGAAGAACCGGCCGATCTGGGCGTGGCCGATGTGCGGCCGGGACCCGACCGGATCCTCGACCCGGCCGTCGCCGGTGAACAACCCGACCCAGCCGTCGCGATCGTGGGCCGCGGCGGCCTGCGGTGACCGCTCGACGACCGCCAGCAGGTCCGGATGCTCGGGGGCCATCAGCCGGCCCGCACCAGGTCGACGCCGGCGGCCCGCATCTCCTCGAGGGCCACGGCGGTCGAGTCGGCGGCCACGCCGGCGGTCAGATCCAGTAACACCCGGGTGGCGAAGCCGGCCCGAACGGCGTCCTCGGCGGTCGCGCAGACGCAGAAGTCGGTGGCGATCCCGGCCACGTCGACCTGGTCGACCTGGTGGTGACGCAGCCAGTCGGCCAGCGCGGTGTCGGTGCCGTCGGTGCCGTCGAACCCGCTGTAGCCGGCGCTGTAGGCGCCCTTGCGGAAGACCTCGTCGATGGCGGCGGTGTCCAGCTCGGGGTGGAAGCGGGCGCGGGACTGCCGGCCCGGCAGTGCGGCGGCCACGACGATTGATAGTCGGGCTGATCGGAGAAATGGTCTCCGGGATCGATGTGGTAGTCCTGGGTCGCGACCACCTGGTGGTAGCCGCGGGCGGTGGTCAGGTAGCCGGTGATCGCCCGGGCGACCGCCGCGCCACCGCTGACCGGCACGGCGCCGCCCTCGCAGAAGTCGTTTTGTACGTCGACGATGATCAACGCCCGCATACGCCCACCGTATCCCCGACGCCGGAAAGGGTGGGCGTCGCAGCTGGTGGTCGGCGACCGCGTTGCATCAGCTAGCTTGTCAAATTATAGTCCGGACACATGTCCAGGAAGCTCGCCACGGTTACTGCCACTTCTGCCGCCCTGCCGGGGGCGAGCGCTGGCACAGGACGGGCCTAGCCCATGCGGATCGCTTTGCTGTCCTACCGCAGCAAGCCGCACTGCGGTGGGCAGGGCGTCTACGTGCGCTACCTGAGCCGCGGGCTGGCCGAACTGGGCCATCACGTGGAGGTGTTCTCCGGTCAGCCCTACCCCGAGGAGCTGGATCCCCGGGTGGTGCTGCGCCCGGTGCCGAGCCTGGACCTCTACCGCGAACCGGACCCGTTTCGGGTGCCGCACCCCAGCGAGATCCGGGACCGGATCGACCTGCTCGAGCTGGCGACGATGTGGACGGCGGGGTTCCCGGAGCCGCGCACCTTCAGCCTGCGGGCGGCGCGGCTGCTGGCCGCCCGCCGCGACGAGTTCGACGTCGTCCACGACAACCAGTGTTTGGGCACCGGGCTGCGCAAGATCGCGGCCGGCGGGCTGCCGGTGGTGGCCACCGTTCATCACCCCATCACCCGGGACCGGGTGCTCGACCTCGCCGCGGCCCGGTGGTGGCGCAAACCGTTGGTGCATCGCTGGTACGGCTTTTCCGAGATGCAAAAGCGGGTCGCACGCGACATCCCCGACCTGTTGACCGTGTCGAGCACCTCGGCCAGCGATATCGCGGCCGACTTCGGCGTGCGCCCCGAACAACTGCGGGTGGTTCCGCTGGGCGTCGACACCGACTTGTTCAAGCCGTCCCCGCAGCCGCGGGTCCGGGGCCGCATCTTCGCCATCGCCAGCGCCGACGTGCCGCTCAAAGGCATTGCCCACCTGCTGGCGGCGGTGGCGAAGCTGCGCGTCGAACGCGACGTCGAACTGCAACTGGTCGCCAAGTTGGAACCCAACGGGCCGACCGAGAAGCTCATCGCCGAACTCGGCATCTCCGATATCGTGCACATCTCCGCGGGCCTGTCCGACGCGGAGCTGGCGAGCCTGTTTGCGTCCGCCGAAATCGCCTGCATTCCCTCGCTGTACGAGGGCTTCTCGCTGCCGGCGGTGGAGGCGATGGCCAGCGGCACCCCGATCGTGGCCAGCCGCGCCGGGGCGCTGCCCGAAGTTCTCGGCGTCAACAGCGGCTGCGCCGAACTCGTCACCCCCGGCGACGTCGACGAGCTGCGCCGGGTGCTAGGCCAACTGTTGGACTCCCCCGGCCGGCT